>CAZHUR010000559.1:0-1945 GCA_964535395.1 uncultured Acidimicrobiales bacterium | reverse complement strand
GTATGTATCTTCGAAGGGCCAGTGGACTCTTGGAGATGCGACCAGCCCCGAGGTCGACGAGGTTGAGGTCGCCACCCACCTGATCGACATACTCCCCAGACCGATCGGCAACGACCAGGTCGACCGTCAGAGCCTCGTTCTTCGCGAGTCCGCGAGCCACGTTCAACATGACCCGCTCGGCGCCACCACCGGCAAGAGACGGTAGAAAGATCGCAATTCGTTTCGTGGGTGAAGTCATCTTTGGCGAGCCGGAGTTCGCAGATCGATGACCGGCCCATCAGAGTCCGACGTGCGAGCGGTTGCCGGTGCCTTCCAGCTGCCATCGGCCATGATCAGAGCGAACAACACCCATGTGAACGTAAAGAAGTGCCAGCTCAGTGTCTGGACCGCAATGAGCCAGATGATCATTGCCGATGTCCACATCTGTCGGTTCGCGCTGTCGAGGGTACGAATGTGCCTTCCGACAACAATCAACACAGACAACAACAACCCCAGCCCGACAATGCCGAGTTCGGCGGTGACCGCTAGGAAGGTTTGGTGCGCTGAGTCGCCAACAAGAAAGTCGAACGTTCCCAGTCCGAAACCGAACAAGGTCGTGGCAGCTCCTTCACTGATCAGCTCCCACGCCTTAGCCCAAAAGAACTGGCGGGAACCAAAGTCGCCTTGCTCGACCGAGCCTTGGATCGTTCCGAGGCGCTCAAAGCTCGTTTCAGGCGCCGATACGGCCACAAAGGCAGCGGTCGCAGCGAGGATCAGCGGGTAGAGAAGCTTCTGGATCCTCCCAGCCCTCATGAGACTGGCCATCGCCATCACGACGAATAGCAGCGCTACCACCAGAGAGGTCCGCGATGCGGTGAAGATGATGCCGACGAATGCGAGTGGGATGTAGAAGACCGAGACCGACCGGATCAGCTTTGAAACTCCACGATCGTTCGCGAGGTGCCATGCAATGGGCATCAGCAAGACCAACACGATGCCAACATCGTTTTCGTTGGAGTTAGGTATCGATGCTCGCCGCTCAAACTCCGTGACGTTGCCCGTGACCCCGTTGAAGATCAGAATCGCGGACACGATGTAGCCACCGAGCACCGAAGCCACCCGAGCACGGTAGTGAGCCAGAGGATTGTCGAGAAGGTTGTAGAGCAGGTATGCGATCAGGACAAGTTGAATCAGCGTTATAGAAAAGAGCGTCGAAATGGCAAAGGCCGAAGACCATGCCACGCTCGTGATACCCCACACGGCAAAAGCTGCCGCAAGGATATGGAACTGAGTTGGCCGTCTAAGAGTGCCTTTCGCTGCAACAGACAGTGCAAAAAGTCCGAACAAGCCAAGGCCAGCAACGCGTGCCAATGTCCCTAAACCAGGGATGACGATGACGTTCTCCCACGGCACGATGAAGACAAAGGTGATAGCCATCCACGTGGCGGTTCGACGCGTCACATCGCCCTGCATACCGCCCATAGTCGCGCCCATAGCAACAATTTGACGCAAAGTTATTCCGACGTCAAACTTGACCACGCGGAGCGGCGACGAAACTAGAGCGCGCCGGTCAAAACCTCTTGGGGGCACTCGGTCTGTGGACACGTCACAACAAGACCAGGTTGATATTCGGGCGCTCATAGAAAGGCTTCGTCGGCGCGCCCGATACATCCTGTTATCGATTGTTTTGCTGGTCGGATTGGCGTTCGCGTGGTCAAATTTCCGAGCCGAGCACTTCGACGCGACGGCAACGGTTCTGTTAGCGCCAAGCAGCGCTCAGGAAGCCCTACAGGGGACTGCACAAAACACGAACTTTCTTGCTCGCGAACTGGCTAACGAAGTGTCGATTGCCAACAGTGACCAAGTCACCAGCCGTCTGTTCGAAATGTTGGACGATCTTGGGCTCGATGAGTTTGCTGAAAATGAACGACTAACGATGAACAGCGTCGACATCACCGCCGACGTT
>CAZHUR010000558.1:0-1953 GCA_964535395.1 uncultured Acidimicrobiales bacterium | reverse complement strand
GGCCTGATCTGGTGCGGTGTTCTTGCTGGCCTCATCTTCATCGACAGCACCGATGAAACGGCCGAAGCAGTCGCCGACGTTGTTCACGCAGTTGCCACGGAGTCCGCCGAGGTCACCGATCGATACCTCGGCGAAAGTGAAGTCTCGGCGGCCATGACGGTTCGCGCAGTGATTGACAGCGACGGCGACACCAGCAGCCGACTGGTCGAAACAACGCTCCAGAACATCGTGGCGTCGCATGCGAGCGTCGACGGCGTCTTCTTCGGGAAACCAAACGGAGATTTCTACTACGTCACCCATAGCGAGGCGACGATCGACGGGGGGCTTCGCATCAAGCGGATCAGCCACGATGAGCAAGGAGCCCGCCGGGTTGTCGAGGACCAACTTGACTCTACGTTTGTGGTCGAATCGACCGCCTCGTTGCCAACCGATACCTACGACCCACGCCAGAGGCCATGGTATGTCGCTGCGCTCGGCCGCGACAGCGGGTGGACAAGCCCGTACATCTTCGCCTCAAGCCAAGAGCCTGGCGTTACTCGCTACCAACAAGTACTCAACGATGCGGGTGAGCTCATCGGCGTGGTTGGCGTAGACGTGCGGTTGGCCGACCTCACTGACTTTCTTACCGATCGGGTTCCGATGCCCGGCGGTGAAGCAGTCATTCTGGACGACGATGGTGCGGTGGTCGCAGGCACCTCAGGGTCATCACTTGGGCTTGGCAATCGGCAGACGCTGGTTCAAGACCTTGCGGCTGAGGGTGCGGGCCAGGTTTCTGTCGGACAGTTCGAGGTCGACGCGGAGAACCAGGTGGTGGCGTTCTCTCGAGTAGGAAGCGGGAACCACTGGACCCTTGCCGTGAGCGCGGCCCAGAGCGACCTCTTTAGCGGCATCGGCTCGCTCGCAAGTCGTATTCGCCTGTTTCTGCCGGTGCTGGCCACGCTTATGACAATCGCCGTGGCCGCCCTGGGCTTTCGAACCATACGCAGAATCGAACGATTGCATCGCAACGCCACGACCGATCCGCTTACGGGACTACTGAACCGCAGCGAGCTGCGACGACGCCTGGCCGAGAGACTGGATGGGCAGGGCGCCGAGTCTCGCATCGCGGTCGCCGCACTCGACCTTGACGAATTTGGCCGCTTCAACAACCAGTTCGGTCACGAGGTCGGCGACCTCGTACTCGGCGCGTTGGCTCGGCGCTTGGAATCGGCCGTGGGCCACCGTGGAGTGGTAGCGCGCATGGGCGGCGATGAGTTCATGGTGGTCATGGAGCTCGGCGAACACGAGGACGAGCGCGGAGCGGTCGCCGCACTTGCGGCCCAAGTAACGGCAACGCCAGTGCTACTCAAAGGAAGCCACCTCGACCTTGTACTCAGCGCAGGCGTCGCCGTGCGAGAGCCAAACCAACGAAAGGGTCTCGAAACGATCTTGCTCGAAGCCGACCTTGCCCTGCTGACCGCAAAGCGGGAAAAGCCGCGTGTGACCGTTTTCGTTGAAACAATGGCTCTGCCTTCGCTTCGTGACGCCAAGCGTTCTGCCGAACTTTTGGCCGCGGTGGAGAGCAACGCGTTCAGCTTCTTCTTCCAGCCCGAGGTCGACCTGAATACCGGCCGTGTCGTCGGCGCCGAAGCGCTCATGCGCTGGAAGACATCTGAGGGCACGTGGACCAAGGCCAGCGAGTTCATCGACGACATGGAGCGGTTCGGAATCATCGACTTGATGGCTCCCAGCCTGGTCCATGCCAGCTCCGAGCTTGCGGATCAGATCAACGACCCCGACTTCACCATCAGCATCAACCTGACCGCGGCCCAGCTTCGCAACAAGCACACCATGGACCTCATCAGCGAAGCGTGTCAGACCTCACCGGTGTCGTGGTGTGTGGAAATAACCGAGCGCACAATGGTGGAAACCACGCCCGCCTCTCGGCAGCGTCTCGAAGCTCTTGTCCAGAAC
>CAZHUR010000557.1:0-1973 GCA_964535395.1 uncultured Acidimicrobiales bacterium | reverse complement strand
CCCGCATCCTCACTCGGGACGAGGTCGACGCGTTCGAGGAGATATCGGATCTGGCAGCACTCGCCCTGCGGCGAGAACAAGAACGCGAAGAGATGCTCGACCGCCTGCGCCACGACTCACTCACCGGACTCGAGAACCGAGAGGGTCTTCAAGATCGGTTGCGCATCGCGCTCGGTAGCACCTCGCCTCGCGGACCGGGCGTGGGTGTGCTGTTCATCGACATCGACGACCTCACTCTCATCAACGACTCGCTCGGCCACACCGCTGGCGACCGGGTCATCGCCGCGACGGCGAGTCGCATTCAGAACCAACTGATGCGCTCCGACCACGTGGTCAGGTTTGGTGGTGACGAGTTCATCGTGATTCTCGAACGAATCGAAACCCTCGAAGACGCCCGCTCTGTTGCTGAACGCATCCGAACCGCTATCGGCGAACCGATCGACATCGACGGCACCATTCTCAACACGACGGTTTCGATCGGGATCGCCATCGGCAACTCGGCGACCGCACCCCTGGAGCTGGTCGATCAAGGACACGCTGCGGTCGTGCGTGCCAAACAAGACGGACGCAGCTCTACCGCTGCTCACGACCACGATCTAGATCACGGCGCCGGAGCGCGGCTTGGCCGCGAACAGCGGTTGCGTGCCGCGCTCGCTAACGACGAGTTCAAAGTGTTCTGGCAGCCGAAGGTCGACCTGGTCACAGGCAAGATCGCCGGCGCCGAAGCGCTGGTGCGGTGGCACGACCCTGAAGAAGGGATCCTCGGCCCGGACACCTTCATCCCTACCGCAGAGCGGGGTGGACTGGCCAACGAACTGAGCGACTGGGTCTTATTGCAGGCAATCTCCGAAGCGGTGCAGCTGACAGAGCACCTCGAAGGCTTCAGCGCTGCGATCAACCTGTCGGCGACTCAGCTGGCGCGCCCTGACATCGACTACGTCATTGGCGTTGCACTCGACGCCAACCAACTCGCCCCCGATTCACTCATCATCGAACTGACCGAATCAACACTGGCCGATGACCGAGCTCTGAAGCGCCTCGATGCGTTACGCGACTACGGCGTGAAGCTCGCCATCGACGACTTCGGCACGGGCTATTCGTCGCTCTCCTATGTCAGCAATTTGCCCGTTGGCATCGTCAAGGTCGACCGGGCGTTCCTCGTTGGCCTGCAAGCCGACGGCACCGGCGCACCCGTTCTTGCAGCGGCGGTGAGCATGGCCCACACGCTCGGCAAGTCGACCACCGTCGAGGGCATCGAAACCCCCGAGCAACTCGCTGGTCTGCGGGCGCTCGACGTCCATTGGGGCCAGGGATATCTCTTTGCAGAACCGGCGCCGGTCACAACATTGCTCGCGCAGATCGATACCGACCCAACCTGGTAGGGCGGGCCCAGCTACGAATCGTCTGCTGAGAAAAGCTCGTGCCACCGATTCTCGAGAGCTTGCTGCATTGCATCTAGCGCCGCGTAGAGCCTGTCGTGATCGACGTTGAACTCGGAGTCGACGTACTGCTCGATTGGCCAAACCAGTTTGATGCGAGTCAACACAGCCTCGTCTTCGAGGTCGATTTCGGTCGAGATGGTGCCGGTGTGGATCGACGCCAGAAGTTGGCGACCGATCACATCGACCGACTCGTCTACTTCGGAGGTGAGCTGGCCCCACGACATCGCGACGGAAACAAACTGCGCGTCGCTGCCGACCGATGATGCCGGTGCAAGCTCGACGCGAGCGCGGCGCACGCCATTTCTGTGGGTGAACTGAAGGACGTGGCGGCCAGGCGACTCCGAGCTGCGCTCGACGGCGAAGCTGTCTCGTGCGAATGCCGCTGCGCACGCACGGGCGAGCAACTCGACCACTCGATGGGTTTGCTCAGCGAGCCGTTCGTAGTTGACGCTCTGACGGAGCAGCGAATCGAATGTTGTGGCGAGGTTCTTCGAGCGCACATCTGACAACTCGCTCGGTCCTGTACCGACG
>CAZHUR010000556.1:0-1975 GCA_964535395.1 uncultured Acidimicrobiales bacterium | reverse complement strand
GACCGGACGCGGCGACGCAACCCAAGAGCAGACCGACGAAGAGTCATTCGCATGGCTCGAGCAGCGTTGGGACGGATTCCGCAACCACTTGGGCAAGGGCACCAGCCACGTTGCCGAGCACCTTCTCGTCGACAAGGCACAGCTCCTCGGCTTGAGTGCTCCACAGATGACAGCGCTCGTTGGCGGCCTTCGTGTTCTTGGCGTCTCGAACGACGGACACGGCGTGCTCACCGACAACGTTGGCACGCTGTCGAACGACTTCTTCGTCAACCTGTTGGACATGGATAACAACTGGTCTGCAAAGGCTGGCCAGGAAGATGTCTTCGAAGGTGGCAAGTGGACGGGTACTCGCAACGATCTCGTGTTCGGTTCGAACTCGATCCTTCGTGCAATCGCCGAGGTCTACGGCGCCGATGACGGAGCAGAGAAGTTCGCACGCGATTTCGCTGCAGCGTTCACCCACGTTATGGAGAACGACCGCTTCGACATCTAGCTAAAACGCAGAAAGCCTCGGCAGCGCGCCGCGCTGCCGAGGCTCTTCTCGTTTTGGACTATCCGAACTCGACGGTCAGCAGATAGTCGCCGGTGCTCCCACCTTGGAAGGAACGGGCTTGGATCATGTAGACACCACCGACACCACTACCCTCGCCACTACCGAGGATGACTTGGCTATCGAAGCTGGTGAGAGTCGTCCCGGGGTCGGTGTTGCTGTGGTCGTCGTTGGTGAACTCGGCCCCATCTGGATCGACGATGTTCAAGAGCGGATCGACAGCGCCGGTGAGGTCGATCATCGTCACGGTGAGCACCGTTCCCTCCGGTACCTCGATCTCGTACACGTCGAAGGTGCCACCTTCGATCGAACCAGTGAACTCACCCGGACCATCCAGAACGATCGTTTCATCGAGCGTTTCTTCCACCGCGCCTTCAGCACCACACTGTGACGTAAACCGAGACTCGACTCTTCCGGCTGCCGCCTCGACCTCGGGTGTCGAGAGCGCGTTGACAAACTCGAGTGCTTCTGCAGATGGATCCAGAAAGTCCACAGCCGGGTCGCTCATGAACTCGGAAAGCTCGGCGCTGACCCCTGCGATCAGGGTGAGATCTGCCGTCAGGTCAGGGTCGGGTGAGAGCTCGCTGAGATCTGAGTACGCATCGGCGACGATCTGAAAGCCTTCGACAGGATCGAGAACATTCGCACTTTCGACCTCCAGCTCGAAGAAGCGGATGCAAAAGGCTTCGAACTCTGGATCGAAGACATCAGACGGATCAACTTCGAGTTCCGGCTCGTCGACGGCCGCCGGTTCAATTACAGGTTCTTCATCGGTCGAATCGTCGGCCGCTGCCTGTTCGGTCTCTTCCGCGTCGGCGTCGTCTCCTTCGTCAACCTCGATCTCAGGATCAGCATCGCCGGCGTTTGTTTCTTCAACCACTGCGGCGTCAGGATCGTCGGCCGCGGTGGTTTCGTCGGCCGAGCCGCCGCACGCAGAGGCGAGCAGCGCGATGACCGCTACAAGCGCAGCGAGGGAACGACGCACGGTGAATTCCTTTTTGATCATCTGGTCGACGCTATCGGACTTCACCAGATCTGAGGGTCAGCAGTTTCGAAGCACGCCAGCACCTGCGATTGCCTCGGCGAACTGTTCGGCACAGCGCAGGCCACGCGGCACGTTGGCCAACCACACCGATCCTGAGGACCCGATCGTGACCCGGTCATCTGACGCTGATCCAATGAAGGACAAGCTCCCATCCAAATCCGTTGGAGCGAAAACGACCGTTTCCACGACTTCGAGTTCGCCGTTCCTCACGACCAGGTCGAGCACGATGAGATCTTCGCCGTCGAGCGCATAGAGGCGCTCCCCTGAATCGGACGCGACATAGCGATCTTGAAAGGCGTTCACTTCAAGATTTGTCCAGACGCCGGAATCGAGATCGAGCGACCAAAGCTGCCCGCGGAACTTCGTGAGAAGAAGATTGG
>CAZHUR010000555.1:0-1983 GCA_964535395.1 uncultured Acidimicrobiales bacterium | reverse complement strand
GGAAAGTAGGGCACCCACCGCGAGCAGATCGCCAACAATATCGCGACCCGAATCGCTCGAACCCGACAGCACAACCGCTGCCGCGCCGACGATCGCGACACAGCCAAGAACAACGTCGCGTCTAGCGACGCGTTCACCAAACAATCGAACCGCCACCAACGAGACCACGATGGGTTGTAACGCTCCAATGACGGTGGCGTTCGCGACCGAGGTGAGCTTCACCGCAGAGAAGAAGAAGGCAACATCGAGCCCGAGCGCAAGCCCACCTTTCATCGACTCTTGCATGACACGCCACGAGATGGGGGAGCGGCGAACCGCCATGACCGCGGACAACGTGAGCCCATAGATCGTGAACCGGTAGGCCCCGATCGCCAGACCACCCATGTCGATGGCTTTTGCGATGACGACCGACAGTCCCCACACCGACACCGCAATCCCCGCTGCCGCGACCCCAAGCGGGTTGGCAGCTTGGTCGACGGTTCCCGCGGGGTTGCTAGTCACCGCCGCACCCTACTGGTCGAAAACGCCAAACGCCCCCGCCTCGAAAGGCGGGGACGTCCGGAAATTGGAGTCGGCTTTAGCCCGTTGGGCTGTGCCGACACTAGGTATTACGGGGGGAAATTAGCCGCCGATAGCGACGAGGCCCTGAGTATCGATCTCAGGAAGCTCACCAGTGAGCTCCTGGATCTGGACGAGGCCACCCTCACCGTCGAGCTCGTAGACTCCAATGGAGCCTGAGAGACCTTCGAGCTGGTAGAGGTAGTCACCGTCTGGAGATACATCGAGGTCGATGAATCCGTCGGTGGTTCCAAAGGTGGTTGGGCCGTCAACAGCGACGCCTTCCTCAGCGAAGCCGCTGGTTCCGGCTGCAGCAACAGCGTTGATAACTTCAACGGTTCCGTCGTCGAGAAGACGAACGCTGGAGATCGTGGCGCTGATGGCGTTCGACACGTAGAAGATGTCGGCGCCGTCGCCGTGACCGAAGTCGATCCAGCATGCGGTGAGCTGCTGTCCATCAGCACCGAACGTGTTCGATGCATTTGGAGAACCATTTGTGAAGGCAAAGTCGCTTTCAGTAATGGTCAGGCTTGAGTCGTTTCCGAGTTCGTACACGGTTACCGATCCAGCTTGGAGAGCTGGAAGAGCAGGAGGTGCGCCTTCGGAGTTGAACTCACGAGCCTCGGTTACAACTACGAACTCACGGCCGTTCTGGACGGTGATGTCGAAGTCGATTGCCGATGGCAGGTTACGGCCCTCCGAGTTTCCTCGGAGAGTTGGGGTGTTGGTGTCAGCCAACTGGAGACGTCCCGAGCGAAGAATGTCGAAGCTGTATACAGATGCTTCAGCGTTCTCGCCTGGAAGTGCAGCCGAGCCAGAGGTGATCGAGCTCACGATGATGCGGTCGCCATCAGTCGAGAAATCGATGTTCGCTGGACGGTTGTCGAGGTCGACAGATGTCCCGGTTGGGGTCAACTCGCCGGTCTCGGAGATGTAGAAGCCAACAACGTTTCCTTCGTCGTTAGGTTCTGCACGCGTGGTGCCTGGCTCGCCGAGAGCGAGTCCGTCACGGTCGATGTTGGTGACGTACACGAGGTCGCCATCAACTGCAACACTGTTCGGTCCAACGCCGCCAGAATCGAGCACGCTGATGCGTGTGAGGCTGAAGTCGTCGTTGATACGGAACGAGACAATCTCGTTGCTGCCAGCGTTAACTGTGAGCAAGAACTGCTCGTCTTCGGTCACGACGATCGAGTCAGCTGAGATCAACGGGTCAAGGCCTTCGCCACCGTCAAACTCAGTTGATCCCTGGCCACCGGTGGAGAACTCGCCCACTGGGGAGAGGGTTCCGTCGGCTGCACGGGCGAACGACGCAATGGCGTTGTTCTCAAGGTCGTTGGTTGCTACGAAGACAGCGCCGATGGCGTCGCCTGGGTTTGGATCAACAGGATCTACTGGGTCAACAGGATCTACTGGGTCAACAGG
>CAZHUR010000554.1:0-1984 GCA_964535395.1 uncultured Acidimicrobiales bacterium | reverse complement strand
CTCGATCGGTGTCCATGTGGCACCGGAACGTCAGCCAAAATGGCGGTGTTACACGCTCGTGGTGAGCTGGCGGTCGGTGATGAGTTCGTGCACGAGGGCCCGCTGGGCACCATGTTCACCGGCAGAGTGCTGCGGGAAACAAAGGTTGGCGATTGCGCGGCGATCGTGCCCGAGATCGGTGGCCAGGGATGGATCAGCGGTTCGGGCGAATACCTCATCGACCCGACCGATCCCTTTCCCGAAGGGTTCGTGGTCGGCGATATCTGGAACTGACGAGTTCGCTACTGGTCCACCAACTGGGTGCTGATGTGGGTTTCGTCGTGGAGCGAGCGATGCACGGGGCAGCGGTCGGCAATCTCGAGGAGGCGGGCGCGCTGTTCGTCGTCGAGGGGTCCTTCTATTACGAGCTCTCGTTCGATCACGTCGACCTTGCCCGAGTCGCTTTCACAGTTGGCGCAATCGTCGGCGTGGACCTTGCTGTGGCTAAGGCGCACTGCAACGTCTTCGAGCGGCCAGCCTTTGCGGTTGGCGTACATGCGCACGGTCATGCTCGTGCAGGTGCCAAGCGCCGCTAGGAGCAGATCGTATGGGGCGGGTCCGGTGTCGTCGCCTATGCCGATTGGTTCGTCTGCGAGCAGTGCGTGTCTGTCTGCCACTCGTACCACCTGGGCGAACGCTCCTGTGCCTCGTTCAGCAACCACAACTTCGCCTTCGCTGGCCGCCACGATCACGTCATCGCTGCTTCCGACGTGGTCTGGCACGTACTGGTCGGCCCAGCTCGCCAAAACGTCGCCTGCGTATTCGGCAACTTCGAGGTTGCTCATCAGGTGGTCTGCGCCGTCGAGAGCGACGAAGCTCTTCGGGTACGACGCCTCGGCAAAGATCTGCTCTGCGTTGCTGATAGTGACAACGGTGTCGTCGGGGGAGTGCATGATGAGCAAGGGCAGGTCGATTTCGGCGATCTCAGAGTTGAGCTTCACGGCGCTGATGTCGTCGATGAACTGCTTCTTTACGGTGAAGGTGCGGTGGCCGATCGCCACCTCGGCATGGCCTTCAGCTTCGATCTCGTCGAGGTCGCACGAGAAGACGTGCTTGACGTGGGTGGGGTCTGCGGGTGTACCGATCACCGCCACGGCTGTGGCTTCTGGAATTTCATTCGCTGCAGCGAGTACCGCTGCGCCGCCAAAGCTATGACCGACGAGGAGCGAAGGCGCCGAATAGGTTTGGCGGAGCCAGTCGGCGGCGCTGATGAGGTCGGCGACGTTGGTGGTGAAGTTTGTGTCGGCAAAATCGCCCTCAGAGCTGCCGATGCCGGTGAAGTCGAAGCGAAGAACCGCAAAGCCATTGTCGGTCAGTCGGGCTGCGACTCGACTTGCGGATCGCAGATCTTTCCCGCAGGTGAAACAGTGCGCGAACAGCGCAATTGCCCGCGGTGGACCCGGCGGCAGGTCGAGGCGGGCGGAGAGTTCTGCTCCGGTAGAGCTGGGGAATGTTGCACGTTCTGTCTTCATAGCGTTTTGAACCCTTCGAGGATGTTCACACTTCCGTGCTGGTCATAACCAGCGGCGCTTCGACTCTAGGCGCAGGAAGGTACTTGGGATATGTTTGCAAGCAGGGGAAATCGAATGGTCGAGGGGGATCTGTATGGCGCTGGCGATTGACAAAGGGTCGAGCGATGTTGTGCTCATCGATGACACGATCGCGAACGTGGTCGACGCCACGGTCAAACGCTTCCCCGACCGTCAAGCGCTCGTGGTCGGCCATCAGGGTATTCGCCAGACCTGGAGCGAGTTCGCTGCAACTGTCGATGAGGTTGCCAAGGGCCTCATGGGCTTGGGAATCGAGGCTGGCGACCGGGTTGGCATGTGGAGCCCAAACTTCGCCGAGTGGGTTTACATCCAATTCGCCACAGCGAAGATCGGCGCAATTCAGGTCAACGTCAACCCGGCGTATCGCACGAACGAGCTCGAGTATGCGCTCAAGC
>CAZHUR010000553.1:0-1987 GCA_964535395.1 uncultured Acidimicrobiales bacterium | reverse complement strand
GTGTCAGCTGTTGCGCCTGTCGACGCTGTCGTATTAGCGAACGACCTGGTCAACCCCAACCAGACCGGTGGCCTCTCAGTTCGCACCGCCGAGCCCAATCTGGTCGCAGCATTGAACGGGAGCTTGACGACCGGACGCTTCCTCGATGACACCACGTCAGAGGTTCCTGTCACGGTGCTTGGCTCGGTCGCCGCGGAGCGATTGGGCTTGCGCTCAGTCGATGGCAGTCAAGTTCTCATCGGTGACGAGTGGTTCACCGTGATCGGCATCCTGAACTCCTTCGACGATCAGACCGACGACGTCGAAACCACCCTGTTCGAAGACCTTGACCGCTCGGCCTTCATCGGTATCGGAGTGGCCGAGACGACATTCGACACCGCCCCCAGCCCGGAGACGATCTACGTTCGGACTCAAGAAGATGCTGTTGACGCTGTCATCAGCGTTCTCCCGAACACCGCCGACCCGGAGAGCCCCGAAGAGGTTGAGATCACCCGACCTAGCGATGCCCTCGAAGCTCAAGAAGCAGCATCTTCGACCTTCGACAACCTGTTTCTCGGCCTGGGCGCAGTGGCCTTACTGGTCGGCGGAATCGGCATTGCCAACGTCATGGTGATCGCCGTGATCGAGCGGCGCAACGAGATCGGGCTGCGTCGCGCGATCGGCGCAACCCGAGCACACATCCGCCGCCAGTTCCTGCTCGAAGCTCTACTTCTGAGCTCCCTGGGTGGAGTTGCGGGCGTTGGCCTCGGAGCGGCGGTAACCGCGATCTGGGCCAATCGCCAAGGCTGGCGAATCGTCATTCCGCCCGAGGCGATCGGAGGCGGGCTGCTCGCTGCGGTCCTGATCGGCGGACTCGCTGGCCTCTACCCTGCTATGCGCGCCGCACGCCTTGCTCCGACCGAAGCGCTGAGGTCGTCGTAATGCAATCACGCAATGGGATCTTTGCATCCGCACTTATCGTGTTTGCCGCTGTCGCTGCCATAGCGGTCTTCGCCGTTATGCAACCAGCCGACGCTCAGAACGACATCCGAACCGAAGCCGGCCTCGAGACAACAGTCGCCAGGGTGCAAACAGTGTCCGACACTGCCGATCTCGCCGGTGAGTTGCGTTACCAAGGTGCGGTCGATTTCGCTCACCGAGTCGATCCCGAAGAGGTGACCATCGAGAGTCAAGTTCCTGTGGCGACTACCCCCGCTCAGACGGGGCCTGGAGCGGGCGTCGGCGCGGGAACAGCGCAAGAACCTCAGTTTGAGACCGTCTTCACCACTACCCTCTCCAGCCGAGCTCGCGCACCATCACCGGCCTGCCCGCTCGAGGTCAAACAATTCTGTTCAGCGAGGTCTTGTACGAGACCGACTCCACCCCGGTGATTCTGGCACCGGGCGAGGTTGCTGCGTGGCGCACGATGACCGTCGGCACCACCGGAGAAGACGTCGCACAGCTCCAGCGCTTTCTTGTCACAGCGGGCTTCGCCGACTCGACACTGGTCGACGATGGCGTGTGGGCTAGCAGCACAACGACCGCAGTTCAGGCGTGGCAAGAGGGAACTGGCCAATCCATCTCATCATCGGTTGAACTTGGCGACATATGGTTTGCGCCGACTCCGGTTCGAATCACCGACGTTTCGGCGACGGTCGGGATCGTCGTGGCTGATGGCGACACCGTGTTCAGCTACACGTCCACCGAGCGGGCTGTGGAGGCAACAGTGTCCGAATTGCCAGAGGGTTTGCTCGACGCCGATGTACTGACCGCGCGACTACCAGACGGCTCGACCACAGTGGCGACGTTGCGTTCTGTTCGCGGCACAGAGGAGGGTTTCGATCTGATCCTCGACGTCGACCTATCGTCAGCTGACATCGCCGCCACGAACGGCCTCGAAGTGACCATCAGCTGGGTGACAAGCGAGCTAGTCGATGCACTCACACTTCCACCCGAGGCCATCCGCCGAATGGAAGACGGCCGTTACGTCGTCGACGTGCTCGAAGGT
>CAZHUR010000552.1:0-1988 GCA_964535395.1 uncultured Acidimicrobiales bacterium | reverse complement strand
GTGACAACGCTTGTGGTTGGTCCCGCGGGACCAAGTGGTTCAAGTCCTGCGCCGCTAGCTCTGAGGCTGGGATCAAGGAGTGGACCCGCGTCTGTACCTCAGCAAGAAACGGCGTTTGTCACCTCAGCTGTGAGCCGCTTCGCCCTGCCCTTTTGCAGCCTCTTGTTCAACTTTTGTTGCGCCCCTCTCTTTTTCCTCTACCGACAGCTGCCCGCCCTTTGGAACCTCGCGGGCCGACTCAGGCTGATTGACAAGTCCCATTGCACCGTCGATTATGATGAAGCCGGTGGGCCACTTAGTTGTGTTGTCATACCAGGTGTCTTCAAACTGCACTGATTGAGCGCTCCCACTTTCGACTCCACGACCAGGATCATATAGCACCGCGAAGCGCAGATCTGCGCCCCGAAGGTCGGCTCCCTTAAGGTTGGCGCCGCGAAGGTCGGAGTGCCGCAAGTCCGCGTTTACCAAAGACGCGCGAACCAACTGGCAACTTCTAAACGAACAGCCGCTGAGGATCGCTCCGTACAAGCCGGCGCCAACCATACACGCACCATCAAACACTGAGTTGCGGAAGTTGCCAGCGGTCAAGCGCGCATCCGTTAGGTCAGCACCCGTAAAATCCGCTCTCGCGAATTTGGCCCTCGAAAACTTCGCGCCGCAAAGCCTTCGATTTCGAAAGTACGCCGCAGCGACCTGCGTTCCTGAGAAGTCCGCGTATCCGAGATCGTTACTCATTCCAATATCTCTTCGAAGCTTGGCCCTCGCAGATCGCTCGCCACCGATGGCTTGGACCCAGCTGAATACACCCGTGGCTGCGCCTCCAGCAATGACCCCGATTGCAGCATCCCGAACGGGCGAGTTAGCCTCAGCGAGCAACATCAAACCGCCAGCCGAACAAATAATTAGAGTGGGCAACACCACGTTCAATCGAAATATCAGCGCAGAAATATTGATCAGATCGTAGAACCAGTCATCCCTTCTGAGGAATCTGCTGAAATCGCTCGGTTTGTCCAAAGATTGGCCTCGAAGAAACTCCTCCTCGTCGCCTAGTTGCTTGGATCGCTTGAAGTCGAGTGGCCCGCCATATTCAGCTTTGGATTCTCTGCCGCCGTAGGTCATTAGACCCATTCGGTACGAAAGCCAGAATCCTGAGGAGATACGTAGGTTCAGTCAAAAACACGTTCACTTTCTGAGCGACGTGTGGGTTGGTTCTGCAACGATGGGCTTATGCACCCACGCCTGACCCACTTCGCAATCAATACCGACGACGTCGATGCGACGCGCACGTTTTACGGCTCGGTGTTTGGCTGGGAGTTTCGTGAATACGGGCCGGGCTTTGTGCAGATCCTCGACGAAAGTGGCGAGAAGCCAATGGGCGCGATCCAACAACGCCGAGACCTGCTCGACGGCGCACCAACCCTGGGCTTTGAAGCCACCATCGGGGTCGACGACGTCGATGCTGTGCGCGACTCGGTCCTTGCCGCCGGAGGCAAGGTGTTGATGGAAAAGTCGACGATCCCCAGCGTTGGACACCTCATGGCATTTGAAGATCCCGGCGGCAATCCGGTTCTCGCAATGCAATACGACAGCTCCGCCGGCTAGCGGCCAGCGAACGCTCTCGACACGAGGGTCAGCCATTCGGTGGCGGCACTCTCATCACCCTCGATACGAACCTCATCGACCGAACCTCTACCCCAAAGCTTGAGCAGCAGTGAGTAGCCATCGCCCACGAGCGTGGCTTCAGGTTCCCCAGAACCGATCGAGCGACGTAGCGGCGAATCGGTCGACTCGAGGTGGAGCATGGACGCAGGCGCTCCGATCTTGGCGCCCGCAAATGGCAATGCGAACTCCAGTGCCTCGTCGATGCCATCTTCAGCGCGATCTGCTGCCAACACGCTGGTCTCGCCTAAAGCTCGTTCAGCGTCGAAGCGATGAACGGTTGTTTCAGCGGCCGCCCGCCTGATCCAGAACGACGCGGTGCCCGGTCC
>CAZHUR010000551.1:0-1995 GCA_964535395.1 uncultured Acidimicrobiales bacterium | reverse complement strand
TCCTCGAAGTGTTCGCAGATCGAATCGAACGCGGCATCGGGATCGACCGAAGCCAGCAGATGCTCGATCTTGCACGCAGCCGTCTCGACAACGACGGCCTCCGTCATTGCTCGGTCCGCCAAGGCGACATCTATGCGCTCGACATTGCGCCGGGATCGGTCGATGTCGCGGTCGTCCATCACGTGTTGCACTTCCTCGACGACCCGGTCAGCGCTCTCGAGGAGATCACGAAGACGATCGCCAAGGGTGGTCGGTTGATCATCGTCGACTTTGCGCCACACCAGCTCGAAACAATGCGAAGCGACTACGCCCACCACTGGCTGGGCTTTGCCGAACAAGACGTCATTTCCTGGTGTAGTGACGCTGGCATCGGAGACATGAAGGTGCAGCACCTTCATCCCCAATCCCCAACAGATGAGTCGCTGACGGTGACCATCTGGTCTGGCGTCCAAACTCTCGAGGCGCCCAGAACGCTCTACTCAAAGGAAGCATCATGACTCGCACACAGGGAGAGAACGCAGTCGCCGAGCGCCTCGCCCGACGGCCGTGGCCAGCCCAACCCATTCGCCCCGACGTGAATGTGTCATTTGAGTTCTTCCCAGCCAATTCCGCCGAAGGCGCAGACAAGCTGCTCAGCTGTGCGGCCGAGTTGGCGAGTCTCGGCCCAGAATTTGTGAGCGTCACCTACGGCGCGGGTGGAACTACACAAGACCGCACCCACTCAACCATCTGTGACATATCGAGTGTCACCAGCGTTCCTGTTGCTGGCCATCTCACCTGCGTGGGTGCAACCAAGGACGAGATCCACGCGGTCATCGAGGACTACTTCGAAGCCGGAGTGCGCCACATCGTTGCACTACGCGGCGACCCTCAGCCCGGCGACACCGATGGCACCCTCGCCAACGGCTACCGCAGCGCTAGCGAACTTGTGGCCGGCATTCGAGAGCGGGCCGACCAACTCGGTGTGTCCAATGTGCAGGTCTCGGTAGCTGCCTATCCCGAGGTTCATCCAAAGGCAGCCTCGGCAACAGCCGACATGGACAACCTCAAACAAAAGCTCGACGCTGGCGCCGACCGCGCCTTGACGCAATTCTTCTTTGACACCGACGCCTTCGTTCGGTTCCTTCACAATGCACGATCCGCCGGCATAGACGCCCCGATCGTGCCGGGCATCATGCCCGTCACGAACTTCGCCGGAGTCGTCCGCTTCTCCGAGCGCTGCGGCACCACCGTGCCTTCGTGGATGCACGACCTCTTCGCAGGCTTGGAAGACGCTCCAGAGGTACGCCAACTCGTCGCCGCCACAGTCGCCGCAGAACAATGTCGTCGCTTACGCGAGCACGGTGTCACCGACTTTCACTTCTACACGATGAACCGTGCAGAACTGACGAGCGCGACGTGTCGAATTCTCGGCATTCGGCCGCCGGCCACAGTGGCCGACCAGGTGGCGGTGTCCCGCATTTCGTAGACCGGCTGACCCAGAACTAGACGCGCCTCGCCTTGGGGTGGTCAATCGCTCAAGGTTTTTCGACTTCGCGACGTAGTACATGGTTCAGAAGACCTAGGGAGCCCCGCCTAAGTAATGAGGATCAACCTCTCGGTATTACTCGGAATACTGCTCACGTTCTTCGCCATCGGCGCGATCACAGTTCTCCCTGCCTCTAGCCAAACGGTCGGTGTCGCGGGAGCCGAAACGACCGCTCTCGAAACCGCAGAACCCAACACGGTGGCGCCGACCACGACCGCTTTGATCACAACGACCACGCTGCGCCCGAGCGTCCCCGAATCGACCACAACGTCGACGATCAGTGCTGAAACAACGACCAGCACGACCACAGTGCCACCGAGTACCACTAGCTCGACCACAGCGCCACCCAGCACCACCACAACGGCCCCCGCCCCAACCAGCGCAGCCCTTCCCATAACGACCGCCCTTCCCACAACGACCACCAACCCCACGACGACCGCAGTCCCGGCCAACCGATCGTTGATCGC
>CAZHUR010000550.1:0-2003 GCA_964535395.1 uncultured Acidimicrobiales bacterium | reverse complement strand
AAAGTGTGTCATCAGCTAGGACCGGGAGCCCGCAATATCGCTCGCAGACGTGCCGTTAACGAGCGGTTTCTTGCATGGGGACGGGCGCACGTTATGGGTGGGTACCGGGCATCAGACGTGGCGACTTGGGTTTCGGTAGCGATACTGGTCATATGTCGAAAAACGGTGGAGTTGGTCAGGGCGGGAACTTTCCGGCGCTGTTTCGTCGTCAAAGACATATGACAGGTAGCTGCACCGTCGTACGTATTCGTAGAGACGTTGTGGCCTCGACGTTTCGTCGACGGTTGCGGCTGTTGTGTCTTACAGCGTTGTGCTTCGTTGTTGCCTCTTGCTCTGATTCGCCAATCGAAGCCGACAATGCAGCTAGTGGTCCTCTTCTAAGTTGCGACAGCGAATTCTCGGAGATTCTGGAAACTCTTGGTGGTGGCGAATCACGACCGCTGCTTGACTACGACGTCGCCGAAGATCTCGAAACTCTGGTCGGAAGATCAGAGCTGGTGATTCAAGGAACCGTTACGTCAGTTCGTCATGAACTGATTGGTGATTCTCCGGAAGAGGATGTCGCCGTCGTTTCGTTTAGCGAGGCCACAGTTCTGCACTCGACAGATCCTGATGCTGTTAGTCCGGAGTCGTTTGCGGTGTCGCTCTTCGCTACGGGTGGCGATGCTGAGTTCGACGCCACCGATGTGGAGGGTGTCGAGTTCATTGCCGTTCTTCGATCCGCGACAGCCGACGTGATGGTTGCCGAGCTTCAAGGGCTCGCCATTTCTTGTTCAGGCTCGACCGACCCGGCGGTACCGGTCATCGAACTGCTTCCAGCCGACATCAGAACTTTGACGATCGACGAGATTGCTGAGGAAGTTCTCGCAACCTAAGAGACACTGGGCGGTTCCCAGGCTCTGGGGCGCTTGCGCGTTATCGAGCGGGTCTTGAGCGCCGAGCTTGGTGCTTGGTGGACTATTTGAATGCCGGTAGCGCTTCATATGATCTATGGCTCTTCGAGGTGTGTCACGGCCGCCGAGATTCCCGTTCGTCTGTTTGGGTCGTATTTTGGCTGCAGGTTGTCGGCGGACTTTCACAGGTACCGTGGGTTCATGAGCCGATCGTGGGAGCGGCGTGCTGGTGGCGGATGGTTGACGGCCTTGATCCTTTTGGCCGGCTGTTCGAACGTCCCAGTCGCTGATCAGAAGAACACAACCGTTCCGCCTGTAAGCGCTGCGACGACTATCGACGCTGGTCTTCCCGAGGCCCATCTAGTCGGTAGCCGATGTGTTGGCGACTCATGCAAGCTTGAGGACGCTAGGCAAGTCAACTTCGGTGGAGAGACCTACACAGCCGAAAGCAAGATCGGGTATGCAAAGCTCGGCGACGTCGTCGCTGTCGCCGTGGGCGCCGACGTCGAGAAGGTAGAAGTCAGAGCAATCACCGGAGTCGATCCGCAGATCGCAATAGCGGTAACTGGTGACGGCCTCAATGCCGTCCGATACCGACAGGTCTCCCGTATTGGGCGCGTTGGTCCGGCCATTGTGCGCCTCAATCCCGACGATCCTTTCGGCGGCGGGGCCTCAATGGCAATCGGTGGATTCCTAGACTTTGACGGTTCATGCATTTACCTAACCGACCGGGAGGCATCGCCGGGAAGCAGACGCCTAGCCGTCTGGCCATCTGGCACCGTGTGGCACGGTCCACCACGGGCTGAGTTAGAGCTGCGTGACGGGACACTTATCGCAGTGGGCGATCTCGTGAGCGGAGGCGGAGCTGGGGGAAGACTCCAGAGACTTCTAGCGCAGCACGGCCGAGAAATCGTCGATGGATGCACCCAGCAGGACGACGGCTACTTGAGCTTTCACTTCCTTCCCGAGGTCATAGCCGCCGACGTGACGGAAGAGATGCTCGTAGCCGAACGTCGCCCAATATCATCGCGAGAACGCGACCGGTTCGACGACGACGACCTCGAAGGCAGCGTGCTCGATTGCGAGGACTACGGCGGCGCCGTCTGGGAC
>CAZHUR010000549.1:0-2010 GCA_964535395.1 uncultured Acidimicrobiales bacterium | reverse complement strand
GGAGCGCTTCAACCGGTGGTTTCTCGGCTACTCGCCGAGCCAAAGACCGTTCGATTCGACCTGGCGAGGTTGCTCGTGCCTTCTGCGGCTGCGAGCGCCTTCCTGGCGAACACTCCAATCATTGCAATGCTCACCCCGGCGGTCACGCGCTGGGCAGACTCACGAGGGCGAAGCGCCTCGACGTTTCTGATCCCGCTGTCGTACGCGACGATCCTCGGTGGCGCCGTTACCGCGATTGGTACCTCGACAAACCTTGTAGCGTCCGGTTTGCTCGAAGATGCCGGTCTCGGGGCGCTAGGGATCTTTGAACTAGCCAAGATCGGTCTGCCCCTCGCCCTCGTGGGAGTGCTGCTGATCGTCGTGCTAGCGCCGTTGTTACTCCCGGAACGACGTCGTCCACGCAAAGCCGAAGCGGGCCGTTCCTTTACCGTACGAATGAAGGTCGATGTGGGCGGTAGCGTCGACGGCCGGTCGGTTCAAGACGCTGGTCTTCGTTCGCTCAGTGGTGTGTACCTCGTCGAGATCGAACGCCCCGATCGTTTGATCGCTCCGGTGAGTCCTGCCCAAACACTTCGCGGAGGAGACACACTGGTCTTTGCTGGCAGCGTGGATGACATCGTCGACATTCAAGGAATCGGTGGCCTTACCGCTGCTGAAACCGACGCACTCGACGAACTGAGCGGCGATGTCGTGACCGGCTTTTTTGAAGTCGTTCTGGGCCCAAGTTCTCCCATGGCTGGCCGCACCCCCGCAGAGGTTGGCTTCCGGCAGCGTTACAACGGAGCGATCTTGGCCATTCACCGAGACGGGGAGCGCCTGGGAGGCAAGTTGGGCGCCACTCGGCTCCGAGCAGGCGATACGTTGCTGATCGTTGCCGAACGCGGTTTCCGCGCGCGCTGGCGAGATTCGGGCGAATTTCTGCTGGTATCGAGGCTCGATGCCGAGATGCCGCCACCGTCGAGTAAATCGATTTGGGCCCTCGCAGCTGTTGCACTCGCTGTGATCTTGCCGGTCATCGGCGTGATGTCTGTTACTCGCAGCACCATCCTCGCCGCGATTCTGCTCGTTGGGGCTGGCGTGATGCGACCCCGAGAAGCTCGCGATGCCGTTGACGTCAATGTGGTTTTGATGATCGGTGGCGCGTTCGGACTTGGCCAGGCAGTTTCAGTGTCTGGCCTGGCTGACCTCATTGCAGACGGAATGTTCTCCGTCGTCGGGTCTACCGGTGCGTTCGGTGCGGTGGTCGCTGTTGTGATCACGACGATGGTGCTGACCGAGTTGGTCACCAACGCGGCCGCGGTTGCACTGGTGTTCCCGATCGCGATCGACATAGCCGAACGATCAGGTCTCGACCCTCGTTTGGTGATTATGGGCGCTGCGGTTGCGGGATCGGCTTCGTTCCTTACCCCGATTGGCTACCAGACAAACACCATGGTTTATGGCCCCGGCGGCTACCGATTCACCGATTATCTTCGGCTCGGATTGCCGATGTCGTTGCTCTCGATCGCGGTGATCAGCGGAATCGTCGCAACGATCGGCGGGGTGTAGACCTCGCCGTGGGCTCTAGCCCAGAGGATTGAAGTACGGATCGTTGGCGATGTCGTTCCACGCCTCAAAGGACTCGGCCGACGTGTCGAGACGCCAATCGGGATGGCCCTGGAACTGAAAGTCCTTGTCGAAGTAGACCACTGCATCAATACCGGGTAGATCCTCTGCAAGCAGCGTTGGGAGGCTGCGCAACCAGTCGGCTTTGCCCTGAGGGTCGTCGACAGCCTCGTTTGAGCCGGTTTCGGCGATCACGATTGGTAGCCCTCGAGGTTCTGCCCATGCGTGGAAGTCCTCGAAGATCTCCGTGAACGAGATCCAATCCGGGTGATCGACCGAGGATTGCCAGTTGTAGCCGTCTGCGCAAAGCCAATCGACGTGTTCATCACCGGGATACCACGGCTCGGGGTCGCCTCCGTCCCAGAACAAAAACTCGTTTGGACACCAGACGAACTCGGCGTTTGT
>CAZHUR010000548.1:0-2036 GCA_964535395.1 uncultured Acidimicrobiales bacterium | reverse complement strand
GTTACGGCCGATATGCAGGGCTGTGTCGAAATCGATATCCATAATCAATTGGCTAGCAAGAACTCAAGCGACTCGGACACCTCTATCGGCCGCAATTGGACCGCACTAATGTCGACGCAATTCGGCACCGCCCATAACGCCGCCGCTCGAAACCGAGGCTCAACCCGCTCGAGATCGGCACGTCTTCGGGCACTGAATGCCTGCTTGAGACCGGGCCGACCCGTAGTGGAGTAGCAACAGACCGAGGGATACCCTTTCGCACGTGCTCTCCAGACAAGCAATATCGCGCCGGACGCTTTTGGTAGGCGGCGCGGCGAGCTTGGTCGCCTCGGCGTGCAGCGGTAGCGAGGAGGATGCTGCGAGCGAGTCCACCGTTGCGCCGTTTGACCCTGCTCTTCAGCAATTGGGAGTCGAATTTCCTGATGGGTTCAGGGCTCCATCGATCTTTGTTGCCGGTGACATGATCCGCGCTCCTTTCTCCCCGGTCGCGAGCGATGGGTTTCCGGTTCAGTTCGGCGAACCCGACACCATTGGTATGACAGTCACGCTCGACCGTGTCGAAGTGTTCTCAGGCGACGTGCCAGGTAGACGTGCCGGGGTTTCGTCTCCTTTCTATCCCCTCCAATTCGTCCCCGAAGTCCCTGGAACCTACGAGGTGCTATCGGACTGGTCCGACACGCCTCGCCAGATCCTGGTCAACGAACGCGCACAAGTCTCAATACCTCTCGTTGGAGACCCTCTTCCCGAATTCGACACCCCAACATTTGAAGACGGGCGTGGGGTCGACCCGATCTGTACCCGCCTGCCAGAACCGTGCCCATTCCATGACCAGACGCTCACCGAGTCGTTAGCTACCGGCAATACCACAGCGCTATTGCTCGCCACACCACAGTTTTGCCAAACAACCATTTGTGGACCCGTCGTCGAGCTCATGGTCGAAGCAGCCCCGGACTATCCAACAATGTCTGTGGTTCACGGCGAGATCTGGGCAACCCCGTTCGAAGAACCGCAAGCGCCTGCCCCGGCCGCGCCGCTGGCAGGAATCATCAACGCCTACCAGATGCACTTCGAGCCATCGCTGTACCTCGCCGACGAACAAGGCGTCATCGTCGAAGCTCTACATTTCGCCTTCGACCGCGATGAGCTGCGCACCGCCCTCGAGGCGCACTCCTGAAACTTCGGTTGAAAAGGCAAACCCGCCCATAACGCGCCTCCGCAAGCCCGTCTCGAAACCGCTCCTTATCGGCACATCGCGAGCGATATTGGATGCGCTTCTGGCCTCCGCCGATCGGACTGGGCAGTGCCAATGGGACGAAGTTCGAGCCGCTAGCAGCAGCCAATGACTTCAGATTTCGGACGGGGATCATGTATCTGAGGGTTCACACAAAAAGTTCATTTGTAGACGTGCTACGGGCTGAAGATGTACTCGCTGTTGCGCTCTGGCCAGCACAAATCAGGTCCGATTTTCTGGATGATTTCAAAGTTGGCAGGATCGGCATCGAAGGGCGTCGGTGGGAGGTCTCGATCGATTCGATCCTGTACGACCCAGATCACGCGGTCTTGAGCCATGCACCACTCTGTATCTCGAGCAACATGCGCATAGCCGATGGATACCCCCGTGCTTCCCGGCGGGAGACTTTGCAGCAAAATTGGGTCCTCGAATCTCTCCTCAAAACCCTGCGACTCCGAGCCCAGCACAAAGATGACGTCCTCCTCCGACCCGTTGACAAGGGACAGCGTCGCTCGGTCAGGGTTGTTCTCCGAGTAGATCGGGCCACACGCAGTTGCAATCGCAATGAAGAGAACCATCACGAAGACCGGACCGCTGCGAAGACAACGGATGAAGCTCATAGACGGACTATCGGCGTGACGCTGGCTCCGATTGAGATGGTCGACTTCATCCTGTGAGCTGCCTGGTCTACAACGAACGCCACATCGCACATATCGGATCGGCCCACAACCGACAAAAATCCGCCCATAGCGGCACGTCTAGGAGCGGTATCTCCGCTGCGGAGTCATCGAGCACGGAAGCGCTC
>CAZHUR010000547.1:0-2037 GCA_964535395.1 uncultured Acidimicrobiales bacterium | reverse complement strand
TTTCGCTACGAACGGAGAGCAAAAGCTCACCCGCTGCGGTGGCAACACGTGCCGCTTCAAGATGGTCATCATGGATCACAGAAGTCATGGTGAGTTGAGCTCTACACTTTCAAGTTGGTGGGGATTTTCCACAAGAGAATCCGACTAATTCAGCGTAAGCGTCGGCATGCCGATAGTTACACCTGAAGAATTGCTGCGAAGGAGCAAGCACAAATCATGTCTTACGAGCTGTCCCACTTGAGGGAACTCGAAGCGGAATCTATCCACATCATGCGTGAGGTGGCCGCAGAGTTTGAAAATCCAGCGCTGATGTTCTCGGGAGGTAAAGACTCCATCGTGATGCTTCGTCTCGCCGAGAAGGCCTTTCATCCGGCGAAGATCCCGTTTCCTATGCTGCACATCGACACCGGGCACAATTTCCCCGAGGTCATCAACTTCAGAGATCGCCGCTCCGAGGAACTCGGAATCAAGCTGATCGTTGCATCGGTACAGGCCGCTGTTGACAAGGGCCTCGCAACCGATGACACTGGCCCGCGCGCATCTCGAAACCGTCAGCAGATCCCGACGCTGCTCGACGCAATCGAAGAACACCGCTTCGATGCGCTCTTCGGTGGCGCACGACGCGACGAAGAGAAGGCGCGTGCGAAAGAGCGCGTCTATTCGTTCCGCGATGACTTTGGTCAGTGGGATCCAAAGGCGCAGCGCCCCGAGTTGTGGAACCTCTACAACGGCCGCATCAAGATGGGAGAGCACATTCGTGTCTTCCCAATCTCGAACTGGACCGAACTCGACATCTGGCAGTACATCGCCCATGACGAAGTTGCGATCCCAGAGATCTACTACGCCCACAAACGCACCGTGTTTGAACGCGATGGCATGCTCCTTGCAAAGAGCGATCACGTCGAGTTGATGGATGGCGAAGAGTATTTCGACGAGATCGTGCGTTATCGCACGGTCGGTGACATGACCATTACCGGTGCGGTCGAATCCGATGCCGACACCGTGGAAAAAATTATTGCTGAGGTAGCGGCCACCCGAAAGACCGAGCGTGGCGCGACCCGAGCCGATGACCGGACGTCAGAAGCTGCAATGGAAGACCGTAAGAAAGAGGGCTACTTCTAATGTCAGAGATTCTTCGCTTCGCAACTGCGGGCTCTGTCGACGACGGAAAGTCGACCCTAATCGGTCGCCTCCTCTACGACTCAAAGGCAATCTTCGAGGATCAACTCGAATCCACTGTGAAGGCCTCTGAGAAGCGCGGCATGGAGATCGACTTGTCGCTTCTCACCGACGGCCTTCGTGCCGAACGAGAGCAGGGCATCACGATCGACGTGGCCTATCGCTACTTCGCGACTCCAAAGCGCAAATTCATCATTGCCGACACGCCTGGGCACACCCAGTACACCCGCAACATGGTCACCGGTGCATCAACCGCTGACGTTGCGCTCATTCTGATCGACGCCCGCAACGGTGTGATCGAGCAGAGCCGTCGACACAGCTTCATCGCCTCGCTTCTTCGGATCCCACACATCGTGGTTTGCGTGAACAAGATGGACTTGGTCGATTACTCCGAAGAGACCTTCAACAAGGTTCGTGAAGAGTTCCGCGAGTTCGCAATGCGCCTCGACGTTCCCGACCTTTCGTTTATTCCGGTATCGGCACTCGTTGGCGACAACGTGGTCGACAAGTCCGAAAACATGGATTGGTACCAAGGCCCGTCGTTGTTGAACCATCTCGAGACTCTTCACACCGCATCGGATCGCAACATGGTCGACGTGCGCTTCCCGGTCCAGTACGTGATTCGCCCGATGAGCGACGAGCACCACGACTACCGCGGGTATGCAGGTTCGGTCGCTGGTGGTGTCATGAAGCCAGGCGATGAGGTCGTTGTTCTGCCGAGTGGCTTTGAATCGACTATCAAGTCGATCGACACGCTCGACGGACCCGTCGACGAAGCGTTTGCGCCAATGGCGGTCACTGTTCGCCTGAACGATGAGATCGACATCAGCCGTGGCGACATGATCTGCCGTCCAAACA
>CAZHUR010000546.1:0-2042 GCA_964535395.1 uncultured Acidimicrobiales bacterium | reverse complement strand
GTCGATGCGTGGTTCGACGCAGTCCTGCCGACCGAACCGGTGATCCTCGTCGTGCACGACTGGGGTGCAGCACTCGGATTCAACTGGGCCCGCCGACAACCCGAGCGAGTTCTTGGCGTGTGCTACGGCGAAGCAATGGTCCAACCGCGCAAGATGACCGATCTGCCCGAGGCCTACCGAGAAGGCTTCAAAAAGATGCGCACCGAGGAAGGATTTCAGAAGGCCGTCGAAGCGAATCACTTCGTACAGAACGTCTTTCCCAACGGAATCATCAGAACGCTCACAGATGAAGAGTTCAACGAATACTCAAAGCGTTTCGTCACCGAGGCCGACATCGTGGCGAGCGTGCAAGCGCCCCGTGAGATCCCCTTCGATGGAGAGCCAGCGGACAATCACGACATCGTCCAGGCCTACGCCGATTTCATGGCCGAATCGCCAATGCCAAAGCTCTTTATCAACACGACAGCTGGCCATGCCTTAGTCGGTCGAAACGTTGACTTCTGTCGAAGGTGGTCCAACCAGGAAGAGGTGCTGGTTACCGGCAAGCACTACTACCAGGAGGACTCACCCCATGAAGTTGGGACAGCGGTCGCTACGTGGGCAGCGGGGTTGATCTGACGTGGGTCTTCGTTTCATGGAGCACGTTCTGATCCTGACCGATGAACCCGAAAAGACCCGCGACTGGTGGGTGGACACCCTCGGCTTTCGATCCGGCGATCACCCCGATTTCGGATTCCCCGTTTATTGGCTCTACATCGGCGATCAAGATGTGGTGCACATCGGCAAGCGCAATCATTCAGACCACCAGAAGGAATACCTTTCCGCCCCAGACTCCGGAATAGGGGAGCGGGTTGCCGACCAGGTGGGACACACCGGCAGTATCGATCACATCTGTTTCAACTGTGACGGGATCGAAGAGTTCATCGAGCGCCTCGAAAGCCGAGAGGTCGACTTCTCCGAACGCCAAGCACACTCCCAAGCGTTCCATCAGGTCTTCTTTTGGGAACCGATCAACAACATCAAGATCGAACTGAACTTTCCTGCCGAAGAGGCTGAACGCGCGGGACGCGTTGCCTCGGTTACCGCTGAGGGTTAAGCCTGTATCCACGATCTCGCCCGGACGAGGTCACTGGCACGAATTCCGCCCTCAGCATCGCTGCTCTCGCTTCGCTCGCTCGCTCCTCAAAGTCGGGCGGCCTTCGCACCCGCACCCTCGCCCCTCATGCCCATGTCGGTGGTCGCGTAGACCCATGAAGCCTCAGCGGTTCATGAGCCATTTTCCGCCAAACCACATGATGAGGCCGGCTATGGAGAAGATGATTCCGGGAATCCAGCCGCCGAAGAGGAGGGAGAGCACTCCAATGCCGCCGATGGGTCCCGCGGCGAACGTGCTGAACGTGCCGGCGATCGTTGGAACTGTCGCACCGCCGTCGCTCCAAGAAGGTTCCTTCACCACGTCATACCCACGGGCTCCATAGTGTCACGTTGCTCACGCACTACGAAAGGGACTGGTACCACTCGGCTAACGCCACACCGATTTCGTGCGGACTGTCCTCTTGCACATAGTGCAGTCCCTTGACGCGAACCTCGGTCTGATTGGGAAATGTGCGGACGCGATCGAGCACGTGACCCTTCATCACCGTCTCTGGCTCGACGTGAATGTAGAGCTTCGGGATTGGGCTCTCATCGAGCCATGCGTTGTTTGCCTCGATGACGTTGAGCACGTCGGCGGGCTCACCCTCGACCGGGATCTCTCGCGGCCAGGTGAGCGTTGAGCGGCGGTCTTCTCCTGGATTGAGGAACGGTCGTCGGTACTCGTTCCACACCTCTTCGGGCAGGTCACCCAGAATCATTGCTGGCAACACCTTCTCCACGAAGTGGTTCTCGGCCAGCACGAGCGCGCCGCCCTCCTCGGTGCGGAAGTACTGCATGAGCTTTGAAACTTCCGGGTTCCAGAAGTCCCAGGTGAGATTCCCCATCAACCCCTGCATGTGCGCAACGCCCTTCACGCGATCGCGGTGCTCGTTCGCCCAGGTCAGACC
>CAZHUR010000545.1:0-2054 GCA_964535395.1 uncultured Acidimicrobiales bacterium | reverse complement strand
ATGCGGCTGTGGTCAGTGTGTCGACGAGAGGATGCTCTGGCGCCAGCACCATGTAGGTCGCGCCGAAGAGCGTGTCGGGTCGGGTGGTGAAGACCGGGATGGTTGCGACCTCGCCGTCGGCGTCAGCTGCTGTGGGTACCGGAAAGCTGACGTGGGCTCCCTCGGATCGGCCGATCCAGTTGCGTTGCATCGTCTTGATGCTGTCGGTCCAGTCGAGCAGGTCGAGGTCGTCGAGCAGGCGATCGGCGTAGGCGGTGATACGCATCATCCACTGCTTCATCGGGCGACGGAAAACCGGGAAGTTGCCACGATCTGATCGACCGTCTGCGGTGACCTCTTCGTTTGCGAGAACCGTGCCCAACCCAGGGCACCAGTTGACCGGTGCTTCTGAAACGTAGACCAAGCGGTACTCGTGGAGCACCCCTCGCTGCTCGCTCAAAGAAAGATCTGCCCAGGCACGGCCGTCGGGAGTGCTGCGGGTCCCGTTTGCGAATTCTGCTTCGAGTTCGGCGATTGGACGTGCCTTGCCCGCCTCGTCGTCGAACCAGGCATTGAAGATCTGGTTGAAGATCCACTGGGTCCAGCGATAGTAGGCAACGTCGGTCGTTGCGATTGCTCGCCTGTCGTCGTGGCCCAGGCCAAGGCGGCCGAGTTGACGACTCATGTTGTCGATGTTGGCCTCGGTGTTCTCTCGAGGGTGCACGCCGGTTTGGCGAGCGTGTTCTTCGGCGGGTAGACCAAACGCGTCATAGCCCATGGTGTGAAGCACGTTGTGGCCTGTCATGCGCTTGAAGCGCGCATACACGTCGGTGCTGATGTAGCCGAGCGGGTGACCAACGTGCAGTCCCGATCCTGACGGGTACGGAAACATGTCCATGATGAACAGCTTGGGGCGCTGCGCGAGGTCGTCTGGACCGTCGGAGGGGCCTTCGGTGAGCGAGCCCGCTGGGTTCGGAGTGTGGTAGGTGCCGTTCACCTTCCAGTGATCTTGCCAGCGCGTCTCGATGGTGTCGGCGAGCTCCGCGTTGTAGCGGTGATCGAATGTGTTCTGATCCGAAGAATTCACGGTGTCAGCCTATTGGGTGAAGGTCGGTCCGAAGGGTAATGCGCGGGTCAAAGCCCGCATGAGGTGATAACACGAGCCTGATCGAGTCCACCGCCCAATCCGATGTCCCAAGTGAAGGTATTCGCTCCCGGCGTCAGGTCGAGTGTCATGCGGTCTCCATTGTCCATGGGCCCGGTCGCATACGTTGTACCGGCAGCGCGCAGGAATGCCGAATCGTTGAACGTGTCTCGCTCGAAGATGAGCCCGATGATCGTACTGTTGGAAAACGTCATGGCCCCGGTCAGTCGTCCAGCGTCCTCAAGCTTGTCTCCATGGACGTAATAGCTGCAGATGACCGTGCCGGAAGGGATCCTCGACGTCGGGTTATTGTTGCCAGTGAAGCTGCCCTCAGCGACTCGGTCTACTACCAGATCCGCTGTCAGAGTGACCGGTGTTGGAGTCTCTCGGAATACGAAGGAGGTGTCGCTGCTGTCGAGCGGCCCACCTTCTCTAAGGTCTGGAGGAGGAGGATCGAGCCACATAGCCCCGTTAAAGACGGTTGGCGTTTCACAGCTGGTATCCGATGGCGAAGCGGCTGCAACCCGATCGAGCGCCAGGATGCTGGGAGCGACCCATGCGGTCGTAGCCACGGCCGCCGAAGACGTGAGTAGCCGGCGCCTCGATGACATAGGGCGTTGGTTAGTGTTGCTCATGACCCACAAGTGGTGATCACACGAATTTGGTCGACCACCGGTCCGAAGGTCATCTCCCAACGCAGGACATTCGCGCCTGGCGTCAGGTCGAGGCTCATGTCGTCCCCGCCCTCCATTGCGCCGGTCGAGTACGTGGTGCCGGGCACGCGAAGGAAGGCCGAGTCATTCAGTGTCGCAACCTCGTATATCAGACCGATGATCGTGCTGTTCTCAAAGCCCAGGGCCCCGGTCAGCTGGCCGTTGTTGTCGAGCCTGTCGCCGTGCACGAAGTAACTGCAGATCGTGGTGCCTGAAGG
>CAZHUR010000544.1:0-2067 GCA_964535395.1 uncultured Acidimicrobiales bacterium | reverse complement strand
CTACGCATAGCTCCTTAGCGGGTGGGCCTCGCTTAGAGCCAGCAGCCCTTGCTAATTTGCATGTGTCGAGTCGGGCTATGCGCCGTCGTCCCCGTCTTCGGAGTCGGTGTTTGACTCTGGGTCGCCAAAGGCGAGGGCGCCACTCGTGAACGTTGTCCCGTAGGTCGCGCCAAGGCTTGCGACTTGGTTGAAGGCATCAACAAGTTGGGAAACATCGAGCTCTCGAAGCGGGTGGATGAACGCGCTCCATACGAAGTTGCCCGAGATTGCATAGCGAGCGTCGAGCGCCCGATCAAAGTTCGCCCGCATGCAGGTCATGGCGAGTTCTTCATCCATGTGTTCAACCTCACCAACCGGCGAGATGATTCGCATGCGGTTGTGAGTCTCGTCGGTGAGAACGATCAGGTTGTGGCCGTAGTAGTCGAACTGCCAGCGCCCAAGTTCGCCATGCAGAATCGCGTCGGCGTGCTCTCGGATCACCGCGTCCAAGCGCTCGTTGGTCATGGTCATCACTTGCCAGTATGGCTCGCGGTAAGAAGTGGTGCCGGAACTAGCTACCTCGGAGCCTCCGAAGTTGAGTCTTGATGTAGGGCCGTGCCTTGCGTTGACCACCGTCTCGGGCGATACGAGCTTGCAGCAACTCGAGGGTTTGAATGAGTCGGAGGCGATCGGGCTCCCAACCCTTCTGATCACATTCGATCGCCCAGTCGGCAAGGTTTTTGTGGCCACGTCGGCCGTTGCATCGCTTGCACGCAGCGACCTCGTTCTCGATCCAGCTCGGCCCTCCCTTGAGCTTTGGCACCACGTGCTCGGTCGTTGCCTCGACCAAGTCGACAGCAACCACTCGCCGGCACCAGACACACGTTGGCTCATCGCGTTCCAAGATGAGCTCTAGCCGAGTTCGTCGGTTGGCGGCGGATCGACCCATTCCATCGACCGTAGACGACCATCGGCCAGCTGTTATGACGCAAGGCTCTCAAGAGTCTGTTCGAGGAGCGGAACCAGAAGTTCGACGTCCACGGTCGCGGTGATCAGGGCAACGCGATCCCCGGTGCGTCCTAACACGGCTTCATCGACGAACAGCACCGATTGTTCGCCAACGTCGAGAAGTTGGACCCGGGAGGCGTTGGTCGCCTCAATGGCATGTTCGACGAACAGCGAACCATCGGGGACATCCTCGATCCGGACGGTCAGCGATTGATCGGGAGCTGACGAGGACGTCCAGACACACTCTTGCAAAGGCTCGACTGAAAAGGTTTCGAGCTCGGTATCTCCAAGTAACGAACGTACTTCGTCATCGACAAGACCTTCGCAGAACGACGCACTCGAACTTTCAAACCCACACGCCGATCCGAGCAGAGCCAGCGTGAGAAGCCCGACCCGCAGGTGGTTCATGCTGCGATCAGGATGTCCATGACCTCTCGAATCTCGTCCTCGGTCAACCGTCCCTGCCAATTCAGGACAACTTCGCCCGTGTCGTTGATGAAGATCCACCAGGGTTGGTAGCTGACGTCGAGGCTCGCCCAGAAGTGTGCATTGGTGTCGGCGAGGTGGGTGACGTGCTCCAGGCCGTGCCGCTCTACGAATTCGACCATCTCAGGAAACTCTGAAACGCCAGCGACGCCGACGATCTCGACCTCTTCGCCGTATTCGGTGGTCATGGCGTTGATCCGCGGTGCCTCGGCATTACACCAGGAGCACCATGGAGCCCAGAACCACAGCACAACGTCTTGCCCCAGGTACTGGCTCACATCGACGAGGCCTCCGTTGACCGATGGCATGGTGACGTTGAGCGCTTCGGTGAGTCCAATCGTCGGGTTTCCGCCTCCGTACGCTGGCGCACGTCCGCTCTCGCTGACCGCTGGCGGCACGGTCGCGTCAATCGCGACCGCCTCCACCGACTCGGCCGCGATCTCCGGTGCGGTCAGCGCAATGGTTGTGGTCGGTGCTTCTGCAACTTGCTCATCACCGTTTTCGAGTTCTGTCTCCAGAGGAGGAGCGGTTGTCGTGAAACCCTCGGGGAAGCACGATCGAGTCGGCAATATCTGGGCCGCCGCAGGCTACGGC
>CAZHUR010000543.1:0-2070 GCA_964535395.1 uncultured Acidimicrobiales bacterium | reverse complement strand
CTCTTGTGATCGACGACATCATCGACGAGGAGAATTTCGAACGGTTCAGCCAGGTCGACGATGTCTTTTCGCGTTCGATGTGGGACGAACGTATCCGCGACGACCGTAGCGACACGTTCTTCGCCACCTACCGCCGACCGCTCACCAAGTGGCGCAAAGCCAACGGCTTCACCCAGCGAGACTACGCAATCCGCAATGCGTCGTGGCACGTAGCTGACATCTTCGCCGAAATGCACGAAGCCGACGATCGGCGCGACGGCTTCCTCGATCCGCTGTCGATGCTGAGAGACGGCGCGAGCGAAAAGGTCGACGTTGGCCCGCCCGACCAAGCCAGTCGAGAACTGAAGCAGGTGTCGGAGGTCTTCGGCGCAGACCTGATCGGCATCACCGAGTTCGACGAGCGCTGGATCTACACCGAGCGATATAGCGCTACGGACAAGGCCGCGAAACCAAATGAACTCCCCGACGACCTCACCCATGTTGTGGTGATCGGCCAGGAGATGAACGACTCGCTCATCAAGACCGCCCCGTCAGCGCTCTCGGGTACCGCGACTGGCCTGGGCTACTCGATGGACTCTGCGGTGTTGCTTGGCATGGCCCAATACATCCGCAACCTCGGCTACCAGGCCATTGCCTCGATGAACGACACAGCGCTCGCCATTCCGCTAGCCATGCAAGCTGGCCTTGGCGAATACGGACGACACGGCCTCGTTATCAGCCCCGAACTTGGCCCGCGATTTCGTATCGGCAAGATCTTCACCGACATGCCACTGGCCACCGATGCTCCGAAGAGCTTCGGTGTCAAAGAATTCTGCAACCAGTGCGACCGATGCGCCGACAAGTGCCCCGCGAAGGCAATACCCGACGGGCAGCCCGATTGGCAGCCGGTCAACATCTCGAGCATCAAAGGCGTGAAGAAGTGGTCGGTCGACGGTGAGAAGTGCTTTTCATACTGGTCAAAGATCAACAGCGACTGCGCTGTGTGCGTGCGGGTGTGTCCCTACACGCGCGACTACGAAAAGCCGTGGAACCGAGCCTGGCGACGGCTGGCCGGAACCCGTTTCCGTCGCTTAGCGATGAAGATCCACGACGCCACCGGCGGAAGTGACCGCCTCAAGTCCAACGACTGGTGGCGAGGTTAACTTGCGCGTTCGTCTAGGGCTTTGATTTGGGTTTTGTTGGCGGTGAGGCGAAACGAGTCTTCTACGAGCTCTGCGACCTCTTCCCAGTCCGGTGATCCGGACAGGTCGTACCCGAGCCAACCTGACGGGGCCCAATACATGGGTATGAACGTGCGCTGGTGCTGCTCGAGAGCGGCACGCTCGTCGTCTCTGACTTTGTACACCAACGACTGGTCATAGCTCACGGCGTCGTCACCTTTGGTCGTGCCGCCGTAGATACCAAAGACCTTCTTGGTGAAGAACGCCGGACGGCCGTGCGACACCTTCTCGTCAGCGCTCGGCAAGGCCAGACAAATCTCTCGCAGCTGAGCGAGTACCGGATCGTCAGGATCGAACTGCTGTGGGTGGGCCATGGCCCAACGTTAACCTGCCCGGCTCTGGAAGCGCCTAGCTTGCTGGACCGTCGTAGGGGTTCGCTTCGGAGATCTCCAGATCCTCGGTGCCAACGAATTCTTTGTCGACTGAAGTCTTTAGCATCCCAGCGATCAGAGCCGAGAGCCCCGCGCCACTCATCATGATGCCGACGGGCATGACGACCAGGAGTGCAACGAGCAGGATGATGACACCGAACATGGATTGATCGTATCGCGATACGCTGCGGCCATGACGAAGCCTGTTGGTCCTTACACACCCATCGTTCGCGCTGGAGACACGCTCTATGTATCCGGGCAACTCGGATTGGTCGACGGTGCACTCGTCGATGGTCTAGACGCCCAAGTTCGCCAGGCGCTTGCGAACATGGCCGGTCTGCTCGAAGGAGAGGGAGCAACTTTGAACAACGTCGTAAAGACGACTGTGCTCCTCGCCTCGATCGACGACTACGCCGCTATGAACACCGCGTACATCGAAAGCTTTGGCGACCACCGTCCCGCACGAGCTGCCTTTGCTG
>CAZHUR010000542.1:0-2073 GCA_964535395.1 uncultured Acidimicrobiales bacterium | reverse complement strand
GACCGAAACCGAAGCTTTGATGTGGGCCGCCGAGTCTGACCCGTGGCTTTCCTCCGGAATGGGCTCGTTGTTCTTGCTCGACGACGAACCCGACTTCGAACGGTTTACGAGCGCGATGCTCCAAGCGTCGCTCACACTCACTCGTTTACGAGAGCGAGTTGTCGACGGCACGGGCATTGCTCCTCCGCGGTGGGTGATCGACGACGATTTCGACATCGCCGATCACGTCCGTCACGTGCAGCTTCCAAAACCAGGAGGGCTCGAACAGCTTCTCGAACTCACCGCACAGACGTTTCAGGACCCTTTCGACACAGCCCGCCCGTTGTGGGAGTTCGTGGTGGTCTCAGGTTCGGGCGGACGAAAGAGGGCCTCGTCGGTGAACGGAGCGGTCATCATGAAGCTCCATCATTCGGTGAGCGATGGCATTGGCGCACTGCGTCTCGCGGAGATGTATCTCGATTTCGAGCGCACTCCGCCCCAGGCCGAGCCGGGTTTCGATGCCGGACCCGTTATCTCCGCCGAGAAGAAGGCTGGTGTTCTGGCCGACCTCGAATATGTGGCGCGCAAGCAGTTCGAAACAGCTCGCGCCCTCGCTGCCGAGACCGCACTGTGGGGTGCGGACAGCGACCGGGCCAAGCGTGCGATCGGAACATTGGGCAACGTCGCGAAAGACGTTGCCGACCAATTCAGTTCGTCGAAGACTGCTCGACCCGGATCGCCTGTGTGGGCCGACCGTTCGCGTCATCGTCACCTCGAGGTCTTCGATGTTTCGCTCGACGAGCTGAAAGCAGCATCGAAGCGCTTGGGTGGCTCGGTGAATGACATCTTCGTGGCAGGTTCTGTTTTGGGTGTGAAGCGCTATCACGAAGCTGTGGGGGTAAAACTCGACAACTTCAACCTCAGCTTTGTGATGAGCACTCGATCTGACGACGCTGCTGGCGGCAACGCGTTCTTACCGCTGCCGTTCAGCGTCGTGAGCCCGGGTGAGACCCCCGAAGAGGTGTTCGTCGAGACCCAAGCTGCGATGGCGAGTCGCCTTGAAGAGGCCTTGTCTGCATCGCACAACGCAATGGGTGTCCTGGCTGGCCTTGCATCGATGCTGCCGGCGTCGGTGTTGTCGAAAAAGGGGCGCGAGCAAGCGGCTTCAATCGATTGGGCAACATCAAATCTTCGGGGTGCTCCGATTCCGATCTTCACCGCCGGCGCCCAGATCACGCACCTCTACCCGATTGGCCCGGTTGCTGGCACGGCGTTCAACCTGACGGCACTGTCGTATTGCGGCACGATCCACTTCGGCTGTTTCCTGGACCCACGAGCCGTCGACCAGCCAACCCTGCTCCGAGAATCTCTACAACAGGCCTACCAAGACCTGATCAACCTCTGAGTCACCCAACGCGGGGACAGGCCCCAAATGGGGGTTTTGGGGACAGGCCCCAAATGGGGGGTTTGGGGACAGGCCCCATGTGAAGCGGAGTGTGACAGAGGCGAGACAGACTGCGTGCGAAGTAAAGTACGCACTTGCGTTGTGATTTGAGAGTTGCGTAGTAAACTATGCATACGCAAACTCTCCCGGGCCCCGTCGGTCCGAAAGGAATTCAGACCCATGGCAGTTCTCGAACAAATCACCGATCAGATCTCGGAGGCATCCGGCAAGTTCTTCGATGTCGCAACAAACACAAACGACAAGGCCCACGGCAAGACCAAGGAATTCGTCACCAAGATCAAGGACGGCGATGTAAAGCTTCCGCTTGCTGACAAGCTCTCCGACATCGAGCTTCCGCTCGCGGACAAGCTTCCTGAGATTGACCTCCCAGAGCCACTCGAAGCAGTGGACTCCACCTTTGGACTTATTGGAAAGGGCATCGAAGCAAACCGCAAACTCACCATGAAGGCAATCGACCTTCTCCGTGGCGAAGACGAAGTGATCGAGACCACCGCAAAGCCAAAGGCCGCTGCAAAGAAGCCCGCAGCGAAAAAGCCAGCCGCCAAGAAGGCAACCACAGCCAAGACCACTGCCAAGAAGACCGCTGCCAAGAAGCCGGCGGCTAAGAAGGCGTCGGCCAAGAAGGCGTC
>CAZHUR010000541.1:0-2084 GCA_964535395.1 uncultured Acidimicrobiales bacterium | reverse complement strand
ATCCGTATGTGGGAAGCCGGTCACGAACTGCGCTACGGCGACGCGGCCGAGATCTCTTATCGACTTCGCCCAACGCTGAGGGCTACCTATCGACAGGGCGTCTTCTACGGTCGCTATCGCGTACCGATCCATGCCCGGCTTGCCTCGCGTGGGTTTGCTCCACCCGGCCGGCGGCTGGCCCGCCTCCTTTGGCTCGTTCGTCGACTTCCGGTCGCCATATTTCAACGCACCGTTCGTGCCAGGTGGACCTGGGTTGCCGCCCAACTGATTGGAGAGTTTCTCGGTTCGAGCGATAGCGAGATCATCGACCTGACGCTCTCTGAAGTCCCCGACCAGGGGGCGATGAGATGATCCCCGCTTTGTCTCGTCCATTGCTCAGGACCCGCGAGGCCCGTCAATGATCGAGCTCTCCGTAATCATCCCATGTCACAACGAGGCCCAAACGCTGTCTCAACAGCTTGATGCACTGACCTCCCAGAACTGGGACGGGTCCTGGGAGGTCGTTGTGGTCGACAACCGCTCGACCGACCACACCGTGGACATTGCGCGCTCTTACACTGACGCTGCCGTTCCGGTCCGCGTCGTGCATGCGACAGAGCGTGCTGGCGTCGCGTATGCCCGAAACTCGGGCGTGCGGTCCTCGACTTCTCGATCGGTCGCGTTCTGCGACGGCGATGATGTCGTTTGTCCAGGCTGGGTTGGCGCGATTGGAGATGCACTGCGCACAAACTCCTTCGTGACAGGCACGCTCGATAATCAACTTCTCAACGAACCGTGGCTGTCGAAGACACGTTCGCCCGATTCAACCGACCGTCTACCAACCTTTGGCCAAACGCCGTTTGCGCGAGGTAACAACACGGCCATGCACCGAGAGCTATGGGAAGAGCTCGACGGGTACGACGAGGACTTCATTGGTCTCGAGGACATCGAGTTCTCGCTCCGGGCAGCGAGCGCTGGCTATCAGCCCACGCTGGTCTCCAACGCTCGAGTCGCCTACCGATTCCGCTCGGGTCTACGTTCCACCTGGCGCCAGGGAACCTTCTACGGACGCGGGCGGCCCAACCTCGCAGCCCAAGCGGACCGTCTGGGAATTGGTGGCCCCGGGCGTTTCGATGGACTCAAGTCCTGGGCTTGGCTCGTGCTACGCAGTCCGACGCTGGTACGCAAATCCGGGCGATACGCCTGGGTGTTCACCCTGGCTAATCGCTGGGGAGTCATGCTCGGCGCAATCGAATCGCGGCGGGTCTTTATATGAGCCGCTCTCGTTCGCAACATCGAGGACTATGTCCATGAAAGAAACGCTGTCCATGACCGAAACGCTGCCCATGACCGAGACGTTCCGTACCCATGGCCTGTTGATCACGTTTCGTAGGCCCGCCGATCTCGCAGATCACCTCGACGCGCTTTCGAATCAGACCCAACCGCTGTCGACCCTGCTCGTCGTTGACAATGACGATGACCCGGCGATCCGAGCGATCGTCGACGACCATCCATCAGCGGCCGGACAGATTCGCTACCTCGGCGTGACCGGGAATCCAGGCCCTGCTGGCGGCATCGCGATTGGTATTGACGAGGTGGTTCGCGAACACCTCGACCACGAATGGCTCGTGCTTCTCGACGATGATGACCCACCGACAAGGCCGACAACGCTCGAGGAGCTTGCTACGATCACCGCCGAATTGGACAGCACACAGCGTGCGGTTGGCGGCGTTGGCCTGTGGGGAGCCCGCCTCCAGCAGAACGGACGTCTCAGAGCGGTGACAGCCACCACCCCCGAACCGGTCGCATACCTCTCTGGCAACGCGTGCGCTCACTATCGCATTGGGGCCCTACGCGCAGCGGGAGGGCCCGATCCAAAGCTCTTCTTCGGATTTGACGATCTCGACCTCGGACTCGCGATCGATCGTGCGAACTTCTCGTTGTGGTCGAGCGGGCTCGCGCGTGAACACGGTCGCGAATCGATGGTCGAGAACCGGACCGTGCGTGCCGAAGTAACCGAGGTCAGCTGGCGCCGCTATTACAGCTTGCGAAATCTCGTCATCATTCTCCGGCGAAACCAACGTCACAAAGGCGCTGTCTTGATG
>CAZHUR010000540.1:0-2086 GCA_964535395.1 uncultured Acidimicrobiales bacterium | reverse complement strand
TTCGTGAGACTGCTCATCAGCTCGTTCGACATCGGTACTCCTGCCCAAGAGTTCCAGGAGCTCTGGGCAATGGCGCGAGGCTGCTTCACCTCAGTATCGAACGCGGTCGATCAGATATTGGCGTTCCTCGACGACCCACTCAATGCAATCGCAACCCTGATCGGGGCCGTACCTGACCTCATCGCCCTCTTGCTCTACAGCCCAAGCCAGCTCCTGACGGAGGTATTGGCAGATCTGCTGAAGGTCGACGTGCTCGAAGCAATCGATCAGGACGACATCGATGCTTCGATTGCAGTGGCGGAATGGAAGGGCGAGGTCCTGTGCGATGTGGTGCTGGCATTCCTCAGTCCTCTCTCAGCGGCGTCTGTGGTCTTCCGGTCGGCTGGACTCGCGCGTGGTTTCCTCACACGATTGGACAATGGCGAGTTCGACGACATTGGCCGCAACTTGCCGTGCAACAACAGCTTCCCCGGCGAGACCCAAGTACTGATGGCTGACGGCTCGTACGAGCGGATTGACGAGATCCGCCCGGGCGACTATGTGATCTCGTTCAACTTCGATACGTCGGTATGGGAACCCAAACTGGTTGTTGACCAGTGGTCTCATCCCGAGCGCGGTCCGCCAGTCACGGTCACACTCGCCGATCAATCAACGGTCACAGCAACTGACGACCACCTGTTCTGGGTCGAAAGCAGCCAGGACTGGATCGAACTCGATGAGGTCCAATCCGGCGACGTACTTCTGACGCCCCACGGCGAAGTCACCGTCGACGACGTCACCGTCGGCGCCGATGGCGTTACTTGGACGGTCTGGGACTTCACCGTCGAAGACAACCACAACTTCACCGTGTCGACCGGCAGCTCCAACGTCTTGGTGCACAACGCTCCGTGTCGACCTGACGGCTACTCGGGTCGCCCGCTTGAGGACCTTCTCCCCGGCAACGTCATGCCAACACGTCAGGGAAACCCGTCCTTTGCGACCTGGTGGAACAATCTAAGTCTGGAAGAGCTGAATTATCTCTTCACCGATGGCAGCCTCATAACCAGGATGGGTTCTCGAATCCGTGGCGACGCCGGAGTACACGAATGGTGTATGTGTAGCCAAGCGCCCAAGTTCAAAGAATGGGGCGTGACGATGGAGCAGATTCTGGCCTTCACGACGAAGACCTACCTGGTCAGAGGAGAGACAACTCCGCTTCGAGATCCGTGGGACAAGGCCTACGACCCAACATGGGCAGGCCAACCCTGGCAACACCCGACAACGGGTGTATCCAACTCATCCGCGTCAGCCCGATTCCACATCGAACTCGGACACCTCATTGAGACCTCGCGAACCCTCACTGATTACAACCAGGGCCTGCCTGGCCTCATGAGCCGATGGGGTATGGACCCAGACATCTTGCCACCGTTCCCTACACCGTAGGCTGAGCAGAATGGATGCAGATGCTGTCGAACTATGGCGTCGTATCGGAAACGGCTACGATGCCCTACGACTTGATGGCTTGCAGGTGCAGGCCTCGCTAGTTGGCGCCACAGACTCGCAGATTGAGCGTGTGTTTTCGATATTCGCTCCCTATGAGACGGACTTGGTCCAGCAATGGCAGACGCTGCACAGACTGTTTGCCGCCAGGGCCGGAGCGGCGGGCACTGACCTAGCGGAGGCCGGTGCGCAATGGGTGAACGAAGTCGCGAGATCTGCCGAAGCACTTGGCATCTCTGCACTGGTAGAGCAATGTCACATGACGGTCACGACCGTATCGGAGCGAGACGATCGACTGGTTCAAAGCTCCTCAGAGTGGTTCCACGAGTGGCAAGTGCATGTCAACGATCGCGACGTCGGTTCGAGTGCAAGCGACGGTATGGCTGGCTACTACTCGCTCAAGGAAGCGTTTTGGGGGCTCGTGCATTCGCACACGTTGGTCTGGTTTCTTCTCGAACCAATGGTGGATTGGCAGGTGAACTCGCGCCTCTACGTAGACGTACTTGCGGCCGGTGGCGACGTACAAATCACTGACCGCGGACCGTTCATCGTCACCAGCGAGTCCAAGTAACTCGGCTGATTACATCGGGGCGGACGAGGAGACTTC
>CAZHUR010000539.1:0-2091 GCA_964535395.1 uncultured Acidimicrobiales bacterium | reverse complement strand
GTCGCTGGCCGCACCCGACGTTGTTGAAGCAACACTTATGGCAGTGGTTGAAGACCAGGGAGCAGCTAGCGAGATCATGCGCAACGTATGTTCGGCATCGATTATCGACCTTCAGTAGAAGCTTGAAGCGTGTCGCTCAACCGGGGCGGGTTATCTAGGCCCGAAGCTTCGTCAAGTCTTCGAGGGTATTTGCCTGTGCGGGGTCTTTGTCGGGTCGATACTTCTTGACCCTCGCAAAGCGCAGGGCGATGCCGCCCGGGTAGGTAGTTGAGCGTTGCACGCCGTCGACGGCGATCTCGATCACGAACTCGGGACGCACGAACACGGTGATGCCTTCCTCGTGAGTCTTGGCGGCGAGCAGATTCTCGGTCTGCCATTCGAGCAACTGATCGGTGAGCCCCTTAAAGGTCTTGCCCACCATCACGAACTGGTCGGTGGTGCCATCCTGACGGGCTCCGAGGTGAAGGTTCGACAGCTTCCCAGTGCGTCGCCCATGCCCCCACTCGACAGCCAACACGACGAGATCGAAGGTGTACACGGGCTTGACCTTGCGCCACGTCTTGCCCCGGCGACCAGCGGCGTACACCGAGTCGACACCCTTCACCATCACCCCCTCGTGGCCGCGAGCTAGCACGTCGGTCGCGAAGGCCTCGCCCGTTCCTGCATCGGACGTGACGATCCCATCGATCATGGTCGGACCAGCCACCGCTTTGAGATGATCGATCCGTTCGCTCAATGGCAGGTCGACAAGATCTTCACCGTCTCGATGCAAGATGTCGAAGAAAGATACCGCTAACTCCACACCGGCCCCCTCCCCTCCCGAGCTGAACGTCGACGCCGTGTCTTGGAACATCTCGGGCGAGTCTTCGGAGACGCCGATCAGCTCGCCGTCAAGCACCACCTCGTTAACCGGGAACTCTTTCACCAGCGCGACGACATGAGGGACTCGATCGGTGACGTTATTGAGGTTGCGGGTGTAGGCCCACACGTCGTCTCCGCTGCGGTGAACCTGGAGACGAATGCCGTCGAGCTTTGCTTGCACCGACACCTCACCGTCTATTTCCGCCAGAGCCTCAGTAACCGACGCAGAAGTCGAGGCGAGCATCGGCTGCACCCCTCGACCCACCGTCAAGCCGACCGCATCGAGCGCCCCGCGACCTTCGCTCAGTGCAATACGTGCCGTGTCACCGAGGTCGGCGTTAAACATCACCGCCCGTCGTACCGCAGCGACGGGAACTCCTGCGGCCTTCGCTACGGCGGTAACCATCACCCCATCGAGAGCGCCCTGCCTCAAACCCCCTGAGAGCACCTTCTTCAAGAAGTCTCCCTCGCTAGCTGTCGCCGCCGAAAACAGGTCGCACAGAAGCTCGGACCGCTCCGCGCGAGAACCCGCACCTGTCGTGCGGGAGATCTGGTCGACGACCTCGTCGACGCGAGCGATAGTCAAGCTTGTATGCCGAGCCGGCTCGACCTTTTGGTCACGCAACCCAGCCCAACCAACTCCGATGCGACCTTGGCGAACCTCGCCGGTAAGCAGGCCCACAACGATCGGCACCTCAGGAGGATCGACCTGCGTGAGCAGCGAGGCGAGCGCTGCCACCTTGTCGTTACGGGCAGATGCAGCAGCGACCGCGTCGGCGGTCGCCACAACCGCAGCAAATCCAAGCGACGCCATCGCAGTACAGTAGCCGAGCTGTCAGAGGAGCCTTCTGCCAGATCGCACTATTGATCGGAGGTGGCGAGGGCTTCTCGAAGGAGGTTCTGGGCCATCAGTTCTTCCATATCCGCTGGCTGTTCGGGCAGTGCGTCGAACGCCGCGAGCTCCGCACGTGCTTCATCGACGCGACCGAGACGGTTGAACACAAACGTGCGGAACACTCGTGCATCGGCATTGTTTGGGTCTGCATCGATGGCATCTTGCAGCCACTGTTCGGCGTCGGCAAACAGTTCAGGGTCTCCGGTTTCGGCGAGCAGGGCGAGGGTCCAGCCATGCCATGCCAAGGCCTGTGAATTGTTCGGGTCTGCGGCCAGGATCGAATCGAACGATCGCAGCGCGTTCACTGGATCTTGGAACTGGACGAAGATCTCGCC
>CAZHUR010000538.1:0-2095 GCA_964535395.1 uncultured Acidimicrobiales bacterium | reverse complement strand
GATGTAGTGACCACGCCGATTCGAGACGTCGAAAGCGGTTTGTCGAGCGGGGTGAAAGGGGCGTCTGCGTGAGTTGCCCACCGATAGGGAGCGTCGTAGCCTTTTGCTGCGTAGTACTCCCTCGACTTGTCGATATAGCTGACGAAGGTTCGGTGCGCGTTGCTCATCGTGTCATTCTGACAGGTACCTGGAATTGAGGTATTAGGAATAGGGATATCGGGAATAAACACAGCGCTGCGAAGTTGAGTGTGGTGTACTCAAGTTTCAAATCGAAATGTGAAGGGATTCGGAGTTGTCCGAGCCCTTCTGGATAGACCGTGTTAGGAGTCTCATATGGCTGTCGATCCAAATCAGTGGACCCAAAAGACCCGCGAGGCATTTACCGAGGCGCGTACGCTCGCGGAGTCGAACTCGAATCCCGAAATGACGCCCGAGCACGTGCTGTTTGCAATGGTTGGCCAAGCTGACGGCATCGTCCTGCCAATTCTTCAACGTCTAGATCGCGAGCCACTCACTGTTCGCAACCAACTGACCGACAAGATCTCCAAGCTGCCGAGTGCCTATGGAAGCGACATTCGCCAGTCCCGTGAACTGATCGATGCATTCGAAGCCGCCGATCGAGTTCGCCAAGACCTCGACGATGACTACCTGTCGACCGAGCACCTTCTCCTCGCAATGTCGGACCGGCTTGAGCTCGATCGCAAAAACGTTCTTGAAGCGCTTCGGGAAGTTCGTGGGTCACATCGCGTGACTTCGCAGAATCCAGAGAACCAGTATCAGTCGCTCGAAAAGTATGCGCGAGATCTCACCGCCGACGCCCGAGCCCAGAAACTCGATCCGGTCATCGGCCGAGATGACGAGATTCGGCGCGTCATCCAGGTGTTGAGTCGGCGCACAAAGAACAATCCGGTACTCATTGGTGAACCAGGCGTCGGCAAGACGGCGATCGTCGAGGGCCTTGCAAACCGCATCGTCGACGGAGACGTTCCTGAGTCGCTGAAGAACAAGACGATCATGTCACTCGACCTTGCCTCGATGGTTGCCGGAGCAAAGTTCCGCGGAGAGTTCGAAGAGCGGCTGAAGGCAGTGCTCAAAGAGATCGACGACGCCGATGGTGAGATCATCACGTTCATCGACGAACTCCACACCGTCGTTGGCGCGGGCGCTGGCGGCGAGAGTCCAATGGATGCGGGCAACATGCTCAAGCCAATGCTCGCTCGCGGCGAGCTTCGTATGGTCGGAGCGACGACCCTCGACGAATTCCGCAAACACATCGAGAAGGGCCCTGGAGCGTCGCTTCCAGCAGGTTCTCGTCGAGCCCCCATCGGTCGAAGACACGGTCGCGATCTTGCGCGGCCTTGCCGAGCGCTACGAAGTACATCACGGTGTTCGCATCCAGGATGCGGCGCTTGTAAGTGCCGCCGTTCTTTCCGACCGCTATCTCACGGGACGCTTTTTGCCCGATAAGGCAATCGACCTTGTCGATGAAGCAGCCTCAAAGCTTCGTATCGAAATCGATTCGGTACCGATCGAGATCGACGTCGTCGATCGTCGTATTCGCCAGTTGGAGATGGAGCGGGTAGCTCTCGAAAAGGAGAGCGACCGAGCAAGCCAAGAACGGTTGGGCGAACTCGAAGGAGAGGTTGCAGATCTCTCCGAGAAACTCAGCGCGATGAAGGTTCACTGGCAGAGCGAGAAGGATGCGATTTCTGAGATTCGGTCTCGCAAGGAACAACTCGAAGGCCTCCGCCTCGATGTTGAACGTGAAAGCGACCTCAACAAGGCCGCTGAGATTCGCTATGGGCTCATCCCCGAACTCGAACTCGAGATCGAAGAAGCCACGAGCCGTCTCGACGACCTTCAGGTCGACAACGTCATGTTGAAAGAAGAGGTTGACGCCCAAGATGTGGCCGAGGTCGTGAGCTCATGGACCGGAGTGCCGGTTAGTCGTCTCCTCGAGGGAGAGGTACAGAAGCTCATTCGCCTCGAAGAGGTCTTGCACGAACGCGTCATTGGCCAGGACGAGCCCGTCTCGGTCACGGCAAATGCCATCCGTCGCAGCAGAGCAGGATTGTCAGATCCGAACCGACCAATC
>CAZHUR010000537.1:0-2097 GCA_964535395.1 uncultured Acidimicrobiales bacterium | reverse complement strand
CTCGACGTAGCCGAACTTGGTTGCGATCTGCTGTCGGCAACCGGACGCAAGTACTTGCGTGGCCCTCGAGGCAGCGGATTCCTCTACGCGTCAGCAGAGATCCTGCCCCGCCTTACCCCGGACCATCCCGATCATCACGGCGCACCGTGGATTACCCCAGATCGATACGAGTTTCGAGAAGACGCTCGACGGTTTGAGTATTGGGAGTTCAACCACGCTGCATGGCACGGGCTTGGTGTAGCAGCCGAACATGCTCAGTCGGTCGGCCTCGACCGAATCGAAGCGACAGTCAAAGCTCGAGGAGCCGAGCTACGAACAGCGCTGACCGAGCAAGGGCTGCCCACCTTCGACATCGGTGCCGAGCAATCTGGCATCGTTACGACGAACGTCCCAAACGTGGACCCGGCTGCGGTGAAGGCAGCGTTGGCTGAGCAACGCATCAGCGTGTCGATCACCAGCCCGTCGACAACGTGGTGGGACGCCACAAGGCGCGAGCTAACCGACATGCTGCGCGTGTCAGTGCATTACACAACTACGTCCGAGGAAATCGACCAGGTCGTAGCCGCGCTGGCTTCGCTCGCGTAACTGACCGTCTAGCTCAGGCTGAGTCGAGCCAGCGACGGGCTTTGTGATCGCCCTTTTCATCGTTCGCCGCAAACGTTGCGAAGCGCTCTTCGAACTCTTCGTCTTCGACGTCGAGGCTTTGGATCTTCCCCTTGGTCGGTGAGCCAGCAAAGGCATCGAAGTCTTCGTCGAGAAATGCTTTCTGAGCACTCGCTGTGCTGATGTTCTTCTTGAGGCCGAGCTCAGAGGTGAGAGCATCCCGTCGAGTCTCCAGCGCTCCGATCTCTTCGTCGATCTGAGCAAGTTCGTCGAGCCGTAGCTGATATTGCTGCGAGTCCGCCTGCTCTTTCGCAGTCAGATCAACAACATCTTCAATGGATTTCATTTGGTTGATTACTTCCTAGTTTTTGCCGCCGGTTACGGGTCTCACACGGCTATCGGCGTTCACTTGGCTCTCATGAGTCGTTCGGCCCATACCCACCACATTTCTTTTTCCGCTGACACGCAGAGCGCCGAGCAGCCGCCGGTGCCGTACGCTGAGCGCATGGCTACAAACTCCGGCGTGGTTCTCCAGACCATCGATCTCGGCCCGCAATGGCCCACTCTCGACCCGTTCCTGTTTTGTGCTCATCACGACGATGACTACCCCGAGGGCGACGGCTCGCTCGCGCCGAAAGCATCTCTTGGCGGTCGGGCAATCGGTTCAGACTTCAGCAACAAGGACGGCTGGAGCATGTACCACGGGTCCTCGGTTCCGGGGTTCCCTCAACATCCCCACCGCGGTTTTGAGACGATCACCTACTGTCGCCAGGGCTACATCGACCACTCCGACTCAATGGGAGCAACCGCGCGATTTGGCCGTGGTGATATTCAATGGATGACCGCTGGCGGCGGCGTCGTGCACTCCGAGATGTTTCCACTTGTGAACACCGAGTCGAGAAACCTCACCGAGCTCTTCCAGATCTGGCTCAATCTGCCAGCCGACGATAAGATGGTCGATGCGTACTTCACCATGTTCTGGGATGAAGATATTCCAAAGGTTGAGCTACCCGGTGGCGGTTTGGTAACCGTCCTTGCGGGCACGCTCGAGGATGCGACACCACAGTCTCCGCCACCCAACTCGTGGGCGTCTCGGCCCGAGGCTCATATCGGTCTCTGGCACATCGTTCTGCCGGCCCACACCTCTTGGACGATCCCTGCGACCGCGGCTACAAGTGGTCGCATGCTCTATCTGTTCGAAGGCAACGGCCTCATCGTCGACGGTGCAAGCTACACCCAGGACACAGGCATGCAGTTGGTGCCAGATGCCGACATCATCATCACCTCCGGTGACGAGCCAACCGAGGCCATGCTGATGCAAGGAACACCCATTGGTGAACCGGTCGTGCAGTACGGCCCTTTCGTGATGAACACCAAGGCCGAAATCCAACAAGCCATCTCCGACTATCAGCAAACCCAGTTTGGCGGATGGCCATGGGAGTCCGACGACCCAACCCACGCACCCCATGATGGGCGCTTCGCGATCCATGCAGA
>CAZHUR010000536.1:0-2103 GCA_964535395.1 uncultured Acidimicrobiales bacterium | reverse complement strand
ACACAAAACCACTCACGAGATGAACACTACTTTGCCGCTGTCGCTGGATCTTCGATCAGTCGAACACGTCTCGATACCGGCGCAGATCTGCGTCCACGAGCTTGACGTCTTCACGAGGAAGGCCTCTCGAGTCCACCGTGATGACCAGCTCATCGGTTTCAACAACAACAACATCGCTCGACCCCACCAAGACGTGGTGAGCCGTGGTCTGCACCCCGTTCACGTTGATCGTCGTCGGTTCCCAGAGGCCGATTGGCGAGTCGTCTCGAATCGCCGCTTGAAGATACTCAAGCCCGTCTTCGTACTCCCTCCACAAACTCCACATCAAGTTCTCGAGGGAAGTACGGACCGAGAAGATGCCGTCGGTCTTGAGTCTGGTGTCTACCGATGCCTGGAGGGGATCCTCTCGCCGACCGTGCATCAGTTCGACGCGCTCGAGCTGTGGAGAACTACCTTTGTACCCTCCGACCCAGCGAATGCCCTCCCACGAGTCATCAAGTCCGAGAAGCGGGAACTTCGCACCCGACGCATAGTGCGCTGCATCGTTTGCCTGTTGTTGCTTCCACTTTGCCAGTGCTTCGCCCGTCAGCGGACCGCCCTGACCAGGAAGCGCACGCAGCACTCCACCCGGCGAAGGCTCCGCCGAGAACTCCAGTTCACAGTGCGGGCATTGGCCTTCGCCAGATTCGGTCTCCGGAAGCAGTTCGTAACACCGGATGCAGAGTTCTCTTGCCATCTCCCCACTTTGCCATGCTGGTCCGGTCGTTCTCAGCTCTATGTGTATCTCGACAGGTCCGCGTTGATCAGTTTGATCTTGTCAAGTGAAAGTCCAGCGCTTATTACAGAGACCCCTCGTTCGTTCGACTCAGCCAGTACCACGTCGATTGCGCCCATCTTTTGGTGAAAGGAGCGAACCATGACACCGTTGATGCTGAGTGATAACGGGTCCCAAAGATCGAGCGGCGTGTCGCTGCGCGTAACGTCCTGCAGTAGCTCAAGATGAGATTCGTGTTGTCCCAGCTGATACCAAAGCTGACGAAGAATGAGCTTGGCGTGGAGATCCAGCGGGGGCGCGCCGTTGTCGGTGGTCACCTCTGCGCCCTTGACATACACGTCCTCGCCATGGGTGAGGGAGACGCTCCTCAGAGTCTTCCGTGACAAGCCTCTACCTCCGCTAGAGGTGGCACCCCAACCTGACAGTCGCCGAAGACCCGTCCAAGAGTCGTCAAGCCCGAGCGGTGCAAACGTTGGCGTCTTGAGGACAGCCCGTAAACCAGGATCGCCGAACTTGTTCCGCAGCGTCCACGAAGTTTGAAGCGCTAGCCCTTGAGCTCTAGCTCGCAGTCGGCTCAGAGCAGTGGGTTCAGGCGCCGGGTCCGGCGCGAACGTCGCATGCCCACACTGAACACACTCATGGCTTCCAGTGATTACCTCAGGAAGGAGTTCAGCACACATGCCACAGAGATCTTTGCGCATAGGCCACTATTGCAGAAGGGCCACGCGCAATCCTGCGAGCGCGCGACGTTGCAAACGCCCAGGGTGAAGCAGATGGAGACCCGCCACTAGTGTCCTCTTCGTGATTGGAAGAGTGCTCGGAACCGACGATGCCACGCCGCTGCAGTTCTGGGTGGCGATCGCTGAGGGCAGCGTTGTACAGCTCGACGACGTGATCGCGATCGACCGCATATTGCCGACCGGTGAGCGCATTGCGATCTACGGCATCGTCAACCAGGTGCGAGCCCGCCACGAAGGTGCAACCTTCGATAGCGATGTGTTTCTCATCGCCGACGGTGTTCTGCCCGCCGAGGTGTCCGAGGCTGCGATGGTCCAGGTCACCCGAGTGGTGCCGGAGGTGTTCGTGCCACCACTGCCGGGAGCCGAGGTGCGCATCGCAACCGACGACGAACGCGACGCGGCACTCGATTTCGACAGCGTCACCCGCCGCCTACCGGCCGGTCTCAGCAGAGAGAACGAGCCGATCTTTCTCGACCTCGACTTCGTCGACGGCACCAAGGGCGCCCACATCAACATCAGCGGCATCTCCGGTGTAGCAACGAAGACGAGTTACGCAACGTTCCTTCTCTACTCGCTCTTCAACAGCGG
>CAZHUR010000535.1:0-2109 GCA_964535395.1 uncultured Acidimicrobiales bacterium | reverse complement strand
GTACTTGGGCGGTGGGTCGAGAGCAAAGTCGTCCTGTTCGATCCAGAGCTCGCCGCTGAACGGTACCTGGCGGGTTCCCGCAGAATCGTCTTCGGGGTTGTTGATGGCTTCGCGCATGTCCGAGGTGCCCTCGGGCCAGTTGGTGATGACGACCTTGAGCGGACGCAACACGGCCATGCGGCGAAGCGCCGTCGAGTTCAGCTCGGTACGAACAAACGACTCGAGCAATTCGATGTCGTGGGTGCTGTTCGCCTTCGACACACCAATGTGGTCCATAAACGCCCGAACAGCCGACGCGGGATAGCCGCGGCGACGCATGCCTCGAAGCGTCGGCATTCGTGGATCGTCCCAGCCATCGACACGTCCTTCATCGACGAGTTGTTTCAGCATGCGCTTCGACGTGATCGTGTGGGTGAGATTGAGGCGGGCAAACTCGGTCTGTTCTGGCTGTTCGGCCGGCAGGTCGAGGTTTTCGAGGAACCAGTCATAGAGCGGGCGATGGGTATCGAACTCGAGCGTGCAAAGGCTGTGCGTTACCTTCTCGATCGCGTCGCTCTGTCCGTGGGCCCAGTCATAGGTGGGGAAGATGATCCAGTCGGTTCCGGTACGCACGTGGTGCTCGCGACGAATTCGGTACATGACCGGGTCACGCATCTGCATGTTCTCGTGGTTCATGTCGATCTTGGCGCGCAGCACCTTCTCGCCGTCGGCGAACTCGCCGTTGCGCATGCCCGCAAACAGCTTCAAGTTCTCCTCGACCGAGCGATCTCGGAACGGGCTGTTGACGCCCGGTGTGGTGAAACCGCCGCGTTGTTCAGAAATCGTGTCGGCGTCTTGATCGTCGACGTAAGCCAGGCCCTTCTCGATCAGAGACACCGCCCAGCCGTAGAGCTGTTCGAAATAGTCCGATGCATAGACAACTTCGTTGGGCTCGAAGCCGAGCCACGTGATGTCCTCGATGATTCCGTCGACGAAATCTTGGTCTTCGGTCTCTGGGTTGGTGTCGTCGAAACGAAGCTTGCAAACGCCTCCGAAATCGTCGGCGACACCGAAGTTCAAACAGATCGACTTTGCGTGACCCACGTGCAAGTACCCATTGGGTTCTGGCGGGAACCGCGTCTGCACGCGCGACTGAAACTTCGACGATTCGTTGTCTGCATGCACCTTGTCGCGCACAAAATCTGTTGTTTCCCGAGATTCGCTCACCCCTTCAGACTAGGGCGTAAAGTCAGCGCCGAAGGCGTGCCGACGAGGTCAACTCAATGTCCGTGCCGTCTCCGATAGAGGCACGTCAGACTTGGCGGGTGCGGTTCCGAGGGTGTGGTCACCAAGGCGCGATGTGACGCCCATCCAATACTGCTCGTTGCGGTAGTGGTGGAGGCGATGATGTGAGGCAACTCGCTTGAAGTAGCTGGTCTTTGGCCGGTAGCTGGTGTGGATCAAAAGATGCACCCACTCGTAGTACCCGACCAGGAAATACGTGGTGGCCAATGCCGTCAGGTATGTGGCGAGCAGCGGTGCACCAACAACCCAGGCAAAGAGCAACGGCCACGTTGCGTGCCACGCGAGAAGCACCACCATGTAGCCAGTTGCATCGGGGGCGGTCAGGAGGAGGAAGCCCACACTGTCGGGGTCGACGTGATGCTGACGATGGCTCACGCCGGTCTTCATCCGTTGCATTCGGTACGAGTCTTGAGGGGCGTGGAGCCAATAGACGTGGATGACCCACTCGATGAAACCAATGAGCAGAACACTCAGCCCTACGGTCGCGAGATCGACCAATCCGAAGGAACCAACGAATGATCTGGCCACCACCACGATCGCTGTGCCAGCGAGGATCACCCGCGGCGCGCTCTCCGAGAAGAAGGTCCGCGCAACATCGGGCAACGTCTTTAAATCGGTCGCTCGAGCCTCGGATCGGCCCGCGTAGTCGAGTGCGCTCACACAACTACTAACAACCAAACACCCGCGCGGAATTTCAAACGGTGACGAAATACGCCTTACGACTCGAGCGTGCGTGCAGTATCGGACAGCGGAACGTCAGACTTCGATGCAGGCAGGGTGCCGAGTGCCGCGTCGCCCAGCCTCGAGGTAACGCCGAGCCAATGG
>CAZHUR010000534.1:0-2118 GCA_964535395.1 uncultured Acidimicrobiales bacterium | reverse complement strand
CTGGTCCTCACGAGAACTGGACACGGCTGGGCGACACGGTGAAGAACGGTAGGCCTGCCACACCGATCGAAGACGATCCGGTGGCCTTCTATGTGCCGCTGGTCGAGGGGACCTTCACGACCATGTTTCGGTGCGCGTCGCGCGCTGATCTGAAGCTGCGGTATTCGGCGCTGGCCGCACCGAAGGTGCTTGACCTCGGAGCCGGGGGAGCGCCGTGGGCCATCGCCGTCCTGAAGACATGCCCTGATGCAACAGCGGTGATCAACGACTTCGATGGTGTGCTCGATGTCGCCAAACAGAAGGCGGTCGAACACGAGGTTGTCGACCGGTGTGAGTTCTTGCCGGGTGACTTCCACGAGGTCGATATAGAGGAGGGCGCGTACGACATGGTGTTCCTCGGCCACATCTGCCGGACCGAAGGCGCCGAGGGAGCCAAGCACCTCATCGAGAGAGCGTTCCGAGCGCTCAAGGCCGAGGGTCGAGTGGTCTTGGCGGATTACTTCACCGACGTCGAGCGCAAGTTCAACCCCCATGCGGTGATCATGGGTACCACGATGATGGCAAGCACCGAGAAGGGCTTCACGTTCACCCACCAGCAGTTCTCGGAGTGGCTTACCGAGGCAGGCTTCAAGCAGCTTCGTCTTATCGAACCAATCGGCTTCCAACAGAGTTTCGTAGGCATCAAGCCGCGGAGCTAACTGTGTTTTCCCACGCGCTCGGTCTCACCAGGCCGCGGGGTGTGTCTTCCCAAGCGCTCGGCTTCGCCTCCTATTCGATCGTCATGCCGTCGGGGAGGAGGGCTTCACCTACGACTGCGTGGGTTTCTTCATCGACCTCGACGCCATCGATGTGTGCCCACAACATGATCTGATTGCCCCACGGATCGAGGAACGACGCGTTTGCTCCGCCGAACTCTTTCCAGAAGTGATTGCGCCACAGTTCTGTTGCCCCTCGCTCTGTAGCTGCATCCAGAATCCGCTCGAACGAGTCGTCATCACTCACGAGGATCCAGGCTCGCATCGCGCGTCCCCCTGGGTTCATGTGCGTTGGTTCTTGAGGGCTCTGGTCCTTGGCCGGGCGCATGTTGGCCGCGTTCGAGATGCCCATGTGGAGGTTGCCGATTTCGCTGTCCGTGCCATCTTCGTTGCTAAAGAATCCGCCGGGGACAATGCGGGCGAAGGTGTCGGCAATTCGGTCTTCGACCTCCCAGTTGAAAACCTCGGCGTAGAAGATCCGTGCAGCGTTTACATCTGTGGCCGGAAAGTCTACGAATACGAGCTTGTTTGGCTGTCCCATTGGTCCCCCTTGGACGACGTTTGATCAACAAACTAGCTTTGGTCCGATGGTCTTACCACTTGGAAGACCAGAGACAGGGGAAGCTAGTGGCCGAGAACGTAGATCTGCTCGTCAAGGGTTGGTACGTCGTCACGATGAACCAGACGCGCGACATCATTCACGATGGCGCCGTGGCCATTCGCGGCAACGAAATCGTCGCCATCGGCAAGGCCAGCGAACTCGAAGCTACCTATTTTGCCAAAGAGACCGTGGGCGGTGATTCGTTCGTGGTGACCCCCGGCCTGGTCAACACCCACATTCACATCACCGGCGAGCCGCTGACCCGGGGGTACGTTCCCGATGACACTCCGTTTGTCGAGAACGTGTTCATGTGGCTGTGCCCGCTCTACTCGGTCTACACCGCAGCCGAAGAACGGCTTTCGGCCGAACTTGCTGCGGTCGAGATGTTGAAGTCCGGCACGACCACGTTCCTCGAGGCGGGCACGATCCGTTTCCTCGACGAGGTGATCGAGGGCCTGGTCGATGTTGGGATTAGGGGCAAGGTCGGTAAGTGGATCTGGGATCTCCCGCCCGAGCCCGACGTCTACAAACAGAACACCGACGAGGCAATTGCGCACCTCGAACGACAGCTGACCGAGTACAAGTCCGTAGCCGACGGACGCATCGCTGCATCGTCGATTCTCGTGGGCCACACCACGGCGTCGGATCCCTTGTGGCGGGCAGCTCGCTCGCTCGCCGACGACCATGGAACCGGCATGAGCTTTCACATGTCGCCCGCCATGCTCGACCCCGACGGGTTTATTGAAGAGTTCGGGCAACGGC
>CAZHUR010000533.1:0-2118 GCA_964535395.1 uncultured Acidimicrobiales bacterium | reverse complement strand
CATCTTGGGTGCGTTCAACGAAGAGACGCCCGATTGGCTGTCCTTCTTCATGTTCACCTACTTCACCGACCGCGACGGCAAGTATCAGTTGGGCGCGCTGAAGGAGTCGGCTTTCGATCCGCTGAGTCGCACCTGCGATTTCATGCTGAAAGAGGAAGCGCACCACATGTTCGTAGGGGCGACCGGTGTAGGACGTGTGGTGCAGCGGACAGCCGAGCTCATGAACGAGTTCGACACCGATGACATAACGGTCCACGGTGGTATCAATCTCGACACGCTTCAGAAGTACATCAACTTTCACTACTCGGTGTCGCTCGACCTGTTCGGGAGCGAGAAGTCGACCAACGCCGCCAATTACTACGCGGCGGGTCTGAAGGGTCGGTACGCCGAGGACAAGTACGACGACGACCATGTGCTACTCGACATTGAAGACGAGTACCTCACGGTCACGAATGACACGATCGTGACAGAGAAGCTCTCGGCGCGTGCGTTGGTCAACCACGAGCTGCGCAGCGAGTACACCGTCGACTGCGAGAAGGGCCTGCGCCGCTGGAACCGCACACTTGACGAAGCCGGTGTAGCGACCAATCTCTCGCTGCCCCATGTTGGATTCAACCGAGAGGTCGGAGCGTTCCGAGATCACTTCGTGAGTCCAGCGGGTGACGTGATGACCGAGGAGGCCTGGATGACCGGGCGCGACGATTGGCTACCAACCGACGAAGAGAAAGAACACGTCGGGTCATTGATGAAGCCAGTGTTTGCGCCGGGTGAGATGGCTGGCTGGATCGCTCCACCATCGACGGGTATCAACACCCAACCCGTCGACTACGAGTACGTCCGCCTGTAGAGCGAGCAGGCAAGCCAATGACCGAACCGCAGCTTCGCACCGTCAAAGTCGGAGACCTAGCGTTGCGGACGGCCACCTGGGGTAACGGCCCTGTAGGAATCGTGATGCTGCACGACGGATTGGGTTCGATTTCGCAGTGGCGAGAGGTGCCCGCGGCCATCGCAGAGACAACCGGTACGGCGGTCATGGCCTACGAACGGGCTGGTCATGGTGCATCCACACCAGTGCCGAGCGGGGAGTGGCCAGCGGACTGGCTGCACCGAGAAGCGGTCGCCTTTGGCCAACTCCTGTCGGAGGTGGGGATCGAAGAGCCTCTCGTCGTAGGCCATTCCGATGGGGGCAGTGTCGCTCTCCTTCACGCCGCAGGTGCCAGCTCATGTGCTGGGGTGCTGGCACTTGCCCCGCACAGTTGGGTCGAGACGGTATGCACCGATGCAATAGCGAAGATGAGAGAGAACGCTGACCGATTTGTCAGAGGCCTGAGCCAGCATCACGATGCGCCCTCCGAACTCTTCGAGGCTTGGAGCGGTGTGTGGGTTGGTGAAGAGTTCTCCCGCTGGGACATCCGGCCTCTGCTCGAGGCCATCGAGGTGCCGGTTTTGATCGCACAAGGCGACTCCGATCAGTACGCCACTGACGCACAACTCTTCGAAACCGCAGCCGCAGTTGGATCGGACACAGCGGTTGAACACCTGGCCGGAGTCGGCCATATCATTCATCACGAGCAACCAGAGACGGTCGTGTCACTGGTTGCCGATTTCTACCGGGGGCTCTAATGCACGACCACTACAACGCGAGCGAATGGCTTCTAGATCGCCATGTCGACGAAGGCAACGGCGAACGAGTTGCGGTTCGCTGTGGCGGAGAAACTCTGACCTACGCCGAGGTGCTTACCCGGGTAGAAGCTGCCGCGGCAGGGCTTCGGGCTCTCGATGTTCGCCCGGAAGAACGGGTGGCGATGGTGATGCTCGATTCGGTCGAATTTGTGGCCACGTTTCTCGGGGCGATGCGCATCGGTGCTGTGCCGGTGCCGATGAACCCCCTGCTTCCGGGGCGCGACCTCGGGGTGATCGTGGCCGACTCTCGTGCACGGGTGTTGGTAATCTCCGCGGAACGGGAGGCATCGCTTTCTGATCTCCGCGCCGGCGCACCTGAGCTAACGGCCGTCGTCACCACGGGCGAGAGCGGCGAGGGCCAGCTCGGTTGGGCTGACTTCGCAAGCGCTGGGACCGACGGGTCGTGCGCCCACACGTGGGCCGAGTCGCCAGGCT
>CAZHUR010000532.1:0-2123 GCA_964535395.1 uncultured Acidimicrobiales bacterium | reverse complement strand
TTACCTGAGAGCCGAAGGGCCATACCATGGCGCCCGAGCGGCGTCAGCTCGTCCCTGATCCGTTAGCGTCTCTGTATGGGTGACCTTCGCTTGTTCGACACCGCGACCGGTGAGGTCTCGGTCTTTGCGGTCGATGGCTCCACCGACCCGGTTCATATCTACGTGTGCGGCATTACCCCTTATGACGCAACCCACATGGGTCACGCAGCGACGTACGTCACGTACGACGTTCTGCATCGCCGTCTGGTCGACATGGGAGCGACGGTCAAGATGGTTCGCAACATCACCGACATCGACGATGACCTGCTCGCACGGGCTGAGCGCGACGGGGTCAACTACCTCGACCTCGCCTTTGGTCAGAAGCGTCAATTCGACGCAGATCTAGAGGCATTGGGAGTTCTGGCGCCGTGGAGCGAGCCGCGGGCAACGTCGGCCATCCCAGATATTCGCGGCATGATCTCGACATTCCTGTCTCTCGACCACGCCTACGTCGAGGACGGCTGGGTCTACTATCGCCACCAGGCTGCGCAGTCGTTTGGATCGATCAGCGAGTACAGCAGAGTGGACATGAGGGCGATCGGGGAACGCCGCGGCGAAGATCCGAACGACCCGCGCAAACAGCATCCACTCGACACCGTCGTCTGGCGTCCTTCCCGTGAAGGCGAACCATCTTGGGAGGCGCCCTGGGGGAGCGGCCGGCCCGGCTGGCACATCGAATGCACAGCGCTATCGATTCGCGAGCTTGGAACGATCGATCTTCACGGAGGCGGCTGCGACTTAGTGTATCCGCATCACGAGTTCTGTTCTGCTCAGCTGAGCTCCGCTCAGGTGGCTCCTGTGAAGCATTGGATGCACCAATCGTGTGTGCACCTCGACGGAGAGCCGATGAGTAAGTCGACGGGCAATCTGATCTTTGTCAGAGATTTGTTAGAACTCCACGAACCCATGGTCGTCCGTCTGGCCGTCATGTCTCAGCACTACCGCGCCGTCGAATGGTCGTGGACCGACGACCTTCTTTCCGAGGCGACCACTCGTTTGAGTCTTTGGCGTAGCGCGGATGGGCGAAGTGGTCCCGACCCCATCGAAGAGGTTCGTTCGTGTCTCGACGACGACCTCAATGTGCCAGCGGCGGTCGAGGCGCTCGATGAGGCCGCCAAGGCAAACACGAATGTAGAAGCCGGAGCCGCCCTCTTAGGCGTCTCGCTCTAGCCAACGCTCGGTACAGAGCCGGGATCTAGTTCAGAACGGTGTTCACCCGTTCGCACGTTGATACGCCGTCGCCTGCGTTCACGAGCGGGATGGCGCTCGCGGAGAGCACGACCAGTTCGGGCCAGCACGTGTCGGTGCCGCCCCCTCCAGCGAGGCGATCGTTGCCGGTGCCGCCGCTGACCAAGTCGTTGTCGCTGTTGCCGTTGACTACGTCGTTGCCCCAGAAGCCGTCGAGCACGTCGGTGCCGGCGTTTCCGTGCAGAACGTCGTTTCCGCCCTCGCCGCCGACGTAATCGTTGCCGTTCCCACCGAGAATTTCGTCGTCGCCTCCGGGGTGCTGCACCGTGATCGACGTCTCGTCGAACTGGGCACCGGTATCGCCGAGCAGGAAGTCGTCGTCCTCACCGCCGAAGATCAGGTCGTTTCCTGCACCGCCGCTGACGTCGTCTGCGCCGTCCCAACCTCTGATTTGGTCGTTGCCAGCGCCCCCGAGGATTACGTCGTCGCCGATGCCGCCGTTGATGAAGTCGTTGTCGGATTGTCCGTTGATGCTGTCGTCGCCGCGGTTTCCGAGCAAGGTGTCACGTCCGGTGCCACCGGTCATGATGTCGTGACCGTTCTCGCCTCGGATGACATCGTGACCAGGCCCACCGTTGAGGTTGTCTCTACCCGTGCCTCCGAAGATCGTGTCGACGCCGCCTCCGGCCCACACGGTGTCGTTGCCGTCTCCGGCGTCGATCGTGTCGTGACCGTTACCTCCAGCCACCGAGTCGCGTCCTCCACCGGCGCAGATGAAGTCGCTGCCGCCGAGCCCCTCGATTCGATTTGCACCGTCGCCAGCCAAGATCACGTCGGTGCCCTCGGTTCCCCGAATAAGAGCATCGTTTGAGGTGATGGTGGGGACTCGCCCGAAA
>CAZHUR010000531.1:0-2140 GCA_964535395.1 uncultured Acidimicrobiales bacterium | reverse complement strand
TACGACCAGTCCGACGCCGAGGGCTTTATCAAGCTGAATGCCCTCCGCCTCCGAACCCTCGCAAGCAAGCGCGGAAGCTGATGGGAAATACTCTCTGGCACGGGAGGTTTGAGGGCGGCCCGTCCGAGGCGCTCCAACAGCTGAACGACAGTTTGCCGTTCGATCAGCGTATGTTCCGCGAGGACATCGCTGGATCTCGGGCCCACGTCACCATGCTCGAAGCGGTTGGCATCCTCACCATCGAAGAGCGCGACGGCATCATCGTCGCCCTCGACGCGGTCGAACAAGAGATCTCCTCTGGTTCGTTCGAGTTCGCCACGAGCGACGAAGACATTCATACCGCGGTAGAGCGTCGGGTCACCGAGCTCGAACCAGCTGGCGCAAAGATGCACACCGGGCGTTCACGTAACGACCAGGTTGCCACCGACGTCCGGTTGTGGACGTTGTCTGCGATCGACGAGGTCGCCGATCTTGTAAGAGCCCTCCAACGGACGTTGCTCGCAAAAGCCGAGGAGGTCGGTGACGCATACCTGCCTGGTTACACCCACCTTCAACAGGCTCAGCCCGTTGCGCTCGCACATCACCTTTTGGCGCACGGTTGGATGCTTAACCGAGACGTCGACCGCTTGGCCGATGCCCGTCGTCGCACCGACGTATCGGTTCTTGGTGCCGGGGCTCTCGCCGGGTCGTCGCTACCGCTCGATCCGTCGATCTCCCAGAAGGAACTCGGGTTTACCGGATTGTTCGACAACAGTCTCGACGCTGTGGCCGATCGTGATTTCGTTGCCGACACGCTCTATGCACTCACGATGATCGGTGTGCATCTCAGTCGCATCGGTGAGGAGCTGATCATTTGGGCGAGCACCGAGTTTGGGTTCATCACGCTCGACGATGCGTTTAGCACCGGGTCGTCGATGATGCCGCAGAAGAAGAACCCCGACATTGCCGAGTTGGCTCGCGGCAAAGGTGGGCGTCTGATCGGAAACCTCACCGGCTTCTTGGCGAGCGTCAAGGGCCTACCCCTTACCTACAACAAGGACATGCAGGAAGACAAAGAGCCTCTGTTCGATGCGGTCGACACGGTGAGGCTCACGTTGCTCGCTCTCGACGGCATGGTCTCGACCACGACGTTCAACACCGACGCAATGGCGGCACAGGCCAACTCGCCGTACGCCGCAGCGACCGACCTGGCCGAGTACCTGGTCGCCAAAGGCATGCCCTTTCGCCAGGCGCACGCCGTCGTCGGTGAAGCTGTCCGAAACGCACTCGCTGGTGAAGGCACGCTCGCCGAACTCGTTTTGGCCGACGAACGCCTCGGTCCCGAGGCTGCGGCCATCCTCGAACCAGGAGTCTCGGTAACTCGCCGCACAACCCACGGCGGCGGAAGCCCCGAAGCGGTCGCGTCTCAGCTCGAACGGTTCCGGACCGCCATTTCGTAACCGTGCCTGGCACAGTAACGAAACGAATTCAGCAAACCTTCGAATCTAAACTGTTGCTGCGGACCGGATGGTCAGGTTTGGAGCGGTGTTGACCGATCTACAAGAACACAGCTCGGTGGTGGCGCCGCTGTTGCTGGGGTCGATCTTGCACGGGCCGAATGGGTCGGCGCGTATTGTCGAGACCGAGGCCTATGGCGGAGCCGATGATGCGGCCAGCCATTGCTACAAGGGGTTGACGTCGCGGACCGAGCCGATGTTTGGCCCCGCTGGTGTTCTGTACGTGTACCTGATCTATGGCATGTACAACTGTGCAAACGTAGTGACCGGTCCAGACGGTGACGGCCAGGCGGTGCTCATCCGAGCGGTAGAACCGATCGAGGTCACAGAAGCGATGAAAGAAGCTCGCCCCAAGGCAAAGCGAGCTGTCGACATCGCCAATGGCCCGGGCAAGTTATGCCAAGCGCTCGGCATCGAACGAACCCACGATGGACTGGACCTTGGAGCGGAGTCTTCGCCGATTCGCCTTGAGCTGGGCGAGGCTTTGGATGAAAGCAGCATCATCACGACGACACGGATCGGGATCACCAAGGCGGTCGATACTCCGTGGCGGTTCTACATCGCCGACAATCCATGGGTCTCCAAGACCGCGGGTGCGAAGTAGGGGCGGACACCGACGACGCCAGATTGCGGTGGTACCGTTT
>CAZHUR010000530.1:0-2142 GCA_964535395.1 uncultured Acidimicrobiales bacterium | reverse complement strand
CCTCAAAGTTGAACGAGGGGAAGCGTGGATCTACGACCTCAATCCCGAGGGCCCACTCTCCTCCGAGTTGCTGAAGTTCCGCGGCGCTGATGCCTTGAGGAAGGTCCACAGGAGAGCGCCAGACGAGTTCGGGTTCGACCTTTGGGTGGATGTAGTCATCGAGATCGAGCGTTGAGTCCGCGACTTGCGAAGCCCACAGTGTCCCCCAGTTCGGTCGATCGATCCCTAGGGCGGTTCGCATCGCGGCCGAGGTCCAGCCAAGTTTCCATCCAATCTGCTCTTCACCGGCATCGAATCGGAGCTGGTCGCACGAGCGAGCGATCGAGCGCGCGTCTTCCCATCCGAGGTCGGGGAGGGTTGAGGTGATGAAATCGATGGGCGCAGCGTCGCGTCGCGCTCGATCGAGAGCGAACGCCACCTCTTCTAGCGATGGAGTGGAAGGCATTGTTACGACAGTTTCTCGTGCACTGCTGACCAGCTCGCCGATGTTTGAGTCTCGTCAAAGAGCACCGTATGCATTCCGAGTGAGGCTGCAACGGTGATGTTGTCTGGTTCATCATCGACGACGAGAGCTCGCTCCGGCTCGGTATCGGCCAGCAGCAAACACCGTTGGAAGGCCCGGCGATCGGGCTTGAAGATGTTGTTGTCCGCACAGGCCACGACGTGGTCTACGGTGGCGAGCAGGGGGATGGTGCGAGCCCAATCCTTTGTCATCTCGTTACTCAGAACCGCCACCGCGATTCCGGCCTCTTGGGCTTCTTTCACTAACTCTTCGCACTCGCGACGAACGCCGTCACCATCTCGGATGTCGATGACCGAAAGTCGGAACAGAACGCTCGCGGTGCACACGCCTGAATAATCGAGGATGAGCAAGTCGATGTTGTCGTTGTTCATGCTGGCGCCCCGGTTAACGGCCAAGTGGGTGAAACGACGAAGAGACGCTGCACCTCAGTCCGCACGTCGGTGGCATCGCGCGAGCTCAGCATGATTGGTTGGTCCGACTTTTCGAAGTGGGACTCGAGAGCTCGGCCAACTTCATCTCTGCTCATCACGTCTGCGTCCACAACAGGTGCTAACCAGTTGGGCTTTGTCGCGATTGCAAAGGCATCGCCCCCGAGCGATTCGATCTCGTCCACTCGAAGCCATGCGCCGCGTTGGTGAGCGGGGGAGAGGCGCGGCGGGACATCAGCGGTGGGATTACCTGCGCGGTAGAAGAGCATGCCCTTCATAATCCCCAACCGTAGTTCAACTTCGGGGATGAAACGTTCGCTACGGACGAGTTGGTCCTCGAACAGCTTTGTCAGCTTGGATTCGTAGTTGTCGTTGGCGTTTGGTCCCGGGAACTCGCTCGGTGAGTGGCCCGGCACACAGAGGAAGAACTTGACCGTCGTTTCGCAGTGAACGAGAGCGTCCTGTTCGTCTCGATAGAGGAAGTCGATTTCACCAACGGTGATCTTGCCGTCCCTCAGTTGCATACCCCTCGCGGTGACGTCAAGTTTTCGAACGTGACGCAGCCAGTATTCAATCAGCGTCTCGAAGTAGCGTCCGACTCGATACGAACCCTGACGCTGATCGATGAAGCGTTCGAGGTGGTCGGCATCGATGTCGCCCGGGGTGATCTCTGGGCACGGCATCACGTCTTCGCCCTCGATCAGCGAGGGAGTGTTGATAGCCCAGCACAGGTCGGCAACTGCCTGGGTCGTCATGTCTAACCGTTCGGCGCGAGGTGTGGCTTGCCCGTCTCCAACGCAATCTGCATCTGCCGTTGCCGTTCTCGGAGTCGTTCAGTGCGCTCGGGTGTCGTGGAATCAATGCACTCGGCACAGCTCACGCCTTCTTCGTACTCGGGCGCCTCACGGTCCTTTTGACTTAAGGCCTTTCGACATCCCCGGCACAGCGTGTAGTCACCACGCTGGAGTTCGTGGTCCACGGTGACGCGCTCGTCGAAGACAAAACAATCGCCTTGCCACATCGACTCGGTGGGAGATACGTCTTCGAGGTAGCGAAGGATGCCTCCCTTTAGGTGGAAGACCTCGCCGAATCCCTGCTGAAGCATGTACGACGATGCCTTTTCGCAGCGGATTCCGCCCGTGCAAAACATCGCAACCTTCGGATGCTGTTCAGGATCGAGCAATGCTACGT
>CAZHUR010000529.1:0-2145 GCA_964535395.1 uncultured Acidimicrobiales bacterium | reverse complement strand
GCTCGGGCCTTTGCTAAGAATCCCTCTGCCTCTTCGACATGGTTGCTAAATAGGCGTTCGGCTACGGCAAGACCGAGGACTGCATCGCCGAGAAACTCGAGTCGCTCGTTCGATTCGGCGTCGTCGTGTTCGGCACAGTACGAGCGATGGGTCATCGCCAATTCAAGTAGGGACGCGTCGGTGAACTGGTATCCGAGCGCTTTTGCTAAATCGGAGATACTGCGTGGCTCAGCCAAGACGACGTGCGACGTAGTCCACCGCGTCGCGCACTGTCTTGAGGTCTTCGAGATCGTCGTCTTCGATACGGATCTCGCGCCCGCGTTCTCCGAGTTCTTCTTCGATGGCTTCGACGAGCTCGATCAGTGCCAACGAATCGGCGTCGAGGTCGTCTTGAAAGGAGGCTCCTTCACCAATTCCAGCCGGCTCGATCTCGAGGATTTCGGCGAGACGGTCGCGGATAATCCCCACGATCTCATCGCGTTCGATTGATTCGTTTTCGCCTGACACAGTGCTCCCTCTGGTTCTCGGTGAACACTATCCAATTTCTTAACGAAGTGCTGAACCTCACAGCACTGAGTGCTGCACGTCACAGCACTGAGTGCTGCACGTCACACCAGCGGGAAACGATATTAGCTGTTGATCGCAGAACGGATTTGGCCGACGACGTCGAGCTCAACCATTTCGCGTGAGACCGCAATGGCGTTGGCAATCGCATCCTCACCCGACGAACCGTGGCTGATGATGCAGGGACCCTTCGTGCCCAGGAGCATTGCTCCGCCATAACTGTCGGCGTCGAAGCGCTTGTAGAGAGGCAGTAGAGCCGGATACAACTCTTCGGCAGCCGCTTTGGTTTGATCGTTGGTTTCGAACGCCTCGAGCAGCGCGGTCACGATGTTGCGGGCGCAACCCTCAAGCGTTTTGAGAGCAACGTTTCCGGTGAAGCCATCGGTCACTGCCACGTCTACGTCTGTGCCCATAAGGTCGCGGCCTTCGACGTTGCCAACGAATTCGGCATCGATTGCACCAAAGTCGACCTCGTCGAGCAGCTTCCATGCTTCTTTGACGAGCGGTGAACCCTTGCCGGCTTCTTCACCGATCGAGAGCAGGCCGATGCGCGGGCGGGCAACACCGAAGCGTGAGCGGGCAAAGATGGCGCCCATCTGCGCGAACTGGACCAGCCACTCGGCTTTGCACTCGGCGTTTGCTCCGGCATCGAGCAGCACGGTGGGCGTTCCGGTAGGTCCGGGGATTGGCGTGGCAATCGCTGGTCGGTTGACCTTCTTGATACGACCGGTGCGCAGTAGAGCCGAGGCCATCGTGGCGCCGGTGTTGCCTGCGCTGATCATCGCAGATGCTTTGCCATCACGGACTGCCTCGGCGGCCCGAACGAGCGATGAATCTTTCATGGTGCGCACCGACGAGCCAGGGTCGGCGTCCATTGCGATTACTTCGGAGGCAGCAATGACGGGCAGGCCCCCCGTGTCGCCAATTTCGTCAGGACGGCCGACGAGAACGATTGGCGTGCCATCTGCTTCATGAGCGCGAAGAGCGCCTTGGACAATCGCATGCGGGGCGTTGTCGCCCCCCATTGCATCAACAGCAATGGGCAACATGTGTGCGTTCAGTCAACTTCGATTGCTTGGCGGCCTGCGTAGTGACCGCAGTTGTTGCAGACCACGTGTGGCCGTTTCGCGACGTTACAGCGCGGGCAATCCGAGCGGCCTGAAGCGCGGATCCTCCATGCGGAGGCCTTGCGGCTGCGGCTCTTAGCCTTTGAGGTCTTCTTTTTTGGAACTGCCATGACGTCACCTGTGTGAAAAGTTCGTGCGGCGGCCGGTGGGCGCGCAAGACGACAAGACTACCGGCTCGGATTCATTCTTCATCAAAAGTAAGAGCAGACAACCCAGCCCATCTTGGGTCGATGGGGGGTTCGCCCTCGTCCTCGTCACCGTCGGTGCCAGCTCGACTCGATTCCAATGTTGTTGAATAGCGTTCAGGGTCGGCTCCGTCGCAGCCGTCTGTGCATAGCGGCGACAGCGGGAGCGCCAGCATCAGCTCTTCTCGTACGACCTCGCCGAGGTCGATGAAGTCGCCCGACATTGGGTATGCCTCAGCGTCGTCCTCTTCGGAAAGGTCGGGAAGAAA
>CAZHUR010000528.1:0-2150 GCA_964535395.1 uncultured Acidimicrobiales bacterium | reverse complement strand
CGGGGTGGCGTTGTTCGAGTGCGAGGGCAAGCTCTCGCTTCGCGTGGTAGTCGGGGTCGACAAATCCCGAGCGCATCTCGATGTAGTTCTCCAATGTCATGTCGGCAATCGCGGTCGCATCAGGTCGCCGTTCCGTTTCGTACGCCGCAAAGGCCGCAGTGATGTCGTGGGGATGAGCGCCGAGATGACGATCGAGCGCTCGTACCGATTCGAGGGCGGCGTTCATGCCCTGGCCGTGGAAGGGAACGATCGCATGAGCAGCGTCGCCGACGATCACACCTTGAGCGCGGTGACTCCAGCCCTCAGCCCGAAGGGTCCCAAGGTTGCCAGTTGGATTGTCGAAGAACTGCTTCGAAAGGTCGGGAACTCGGTCGGCAAAACGCGGAAACTCTCGAGAAAAGAAGGCATCTACTCGTTCGGGGGTATCGAGCGCGGCAAACGTGTCCTTCGGCGCAAAGAGTGTGACTGTGAAGTCAGCTTCGGGGTTTGCGAGCGCGATCAACATCAACTCTCCGCGTGGCCAGACGTGCAGAGCGTTCGGGTCGATCTGGTGCTCGCCATCGGCACCTGGCGGCAGGGTAAGTTCCTTGTAGTCATGGTCGAGCCATTCGGTCTCGAAGGTGCACGAACCTGCCTTGGCCATCGCTGCGCGCACACGTGAACCTGCGCCGTCGGCCCCAAAGACCACACCGAAAGGCTCGGTGCGGCCCTTACCGAGGTCGAGGACCGATGTTTCGAAATCGACCGACTCGATCGGAGTATCAAACTCGATCGTTACTCGGCCGGTCGCTTCGGCGGCGTCGAGCAGGATTCCGTTCAGGTCGCTCCGAGACACCGAGTGAATGACCTCGTGCGGTTTCGAGCCGTACGGCTGGAGTGCGGGGGTCTGGTCGTCGAGGGTGTGGACCATGCGTCCGCGCATCGGAATGGTGATCGCATCGACATCTTCGATCACACCGACGTCAATGAGGGGAACGATCCCGCGCGTGGCGAGCGCTAGATTGATAGATCGACCGGCATCGATGTCGACGCGGCGCAGGTCTGGACGGCTCTCGTACATCGTTACGTCGAGGCCCCGACGTGCCAGCATGATCGAGAGGAGAGCTCCAGCTTGGCCCGCGCCGACGATCACAATCGGCCCCTGATCACCTAGGGCGGTCATGTGACCAGTCCGTCGAGTATGTCGACAAATCTCTCAATCTCAGCAAACGAGTTGTACAGCGGCACTGGTGCCACCCGGATCACGTCGGGTTCTCGCCAGTCGCAGAACACTCGTGCCTGCTCGAGTTGCTCGAATACTTCGCGCCCGTTTCCCGCGAGCACAGCCAGCGCGTACTGGCATCCGCGCTCGGCGAACGGCTTGGGTGTGAGGTTCTCGACCCGTCCTTTGAGGCGGGTCTCAAGCAGGTGGTCGAGGAACTCGATCTGTTTGAGCGATTTACTACGAAGCGCAGCCATGCCGCCCGCTCGTTCGATCACTCCAAGAGAAGCCCGTAGGGCCGCGAGCGCAAAGATCGGCGCATTCGACAACTGCCATGACTCTACGGTCGGTGTGGCATCAAACTCGTTGCGCATCTCAAAACGGGTTTCTGGGTTGGTGCCCCACCAGCCCAGAAACTTTGGCAGCGACTGGTCGTTGACATGGCGTTTGTGAACGAACGCACCCGCAACACCACCGGGTCCGCTGTTGAGGTATTTGTAGGAACACCAGGCGGCAAAGTCGATGTTCCAGTCGTGCAGCGACAGCTCGATGTTGCCAACTGCGTGCGCCAGGTCGAAGCCAACAACGGCTCCAACGTCGTGTCCGGCAGCTGTGATGTCGGCCATTGGCAGGACCTGGCCCGTGTAGTACTGCACCCCTGGCAGCATGACGAGAGCAAGTTCGGAACCATGCTCGGAAATCGCAGTCATGATGTCATCAGGGTGCAGCGTTTCGGAACCTTCTCGTGGTGACACGATCACGAGCGACTCAGCCGGGTCGTAACCCCGCTGGCGGATTTGGGACTCTGCTGCGAAGTGATCGGAAGGGAACGCATGCTGTTCGATGAGGATCTTGTGGCGTTCGGGAGTCGGGCGATAGAAGCTGACCATCAGGAGGTGCAGGTTGACCGTGAGGCCGTTCATCGCAACGACTTCGTCGGCTTCGGCCC
>CAZHUR010000527.1:0-2152 GCA_964535395.1 uncultured Acidimicrobiales bacterium | reverse complement strand
GTCGAGTTCGCCCGATGGAAGCCCTTCTGGTGCCCTGACCTCGATCGTGTTGCCAACCCATCGAGCCGACACCGTCTTCTTGCGACGTGTCGAGGTGATGACGTTGATGGGAACTGGAGGCGTGTCGGTGATGCTCATCCCTACAGAATGTCGGAGGCCTGTGACGACGAGAGTTCGCCTTCGTCAATTAACTCGACTCGTTCGCCGACCAACAGTTCGCCGTCGGGTGCAATGTCAATCCACACCGCGCCAAGATTTGGAAGTCGACCACGCTTTTCACCCATGCGTTCCTCGAGCATGTAGACGATGCCACCGTGAGCCACGACGAGCGCTTCGTCCTGATCGTTGAGCATCGCGGCAACCTCATCGAGACCGAGCTTCACCCGCTCCCAGAGCTCGGGGTCGAGTTCGTAGTTCGGTGGGCGCTTTCCGGCCTTGAGGTAGCCGGGCCACTCGCGCTCGATGTCGCTTCGTAGTAGGCCGCTCCATTCGCCAGCGCCCCGCTCGACGAGGTTCGGGATGGGCACGATCGGGCCAATGCCGAGTTGTTGAGAAATGATGAGCGCTGTCTCGGCAGCCCTCGACAGAGTCGACGCTGCGATCATCGTGAACGAGCCAAGGTTCTCCGCAGCAGCACGTGCTTGTCGACGGCCGAGGTCGGAAAGGTCGATGTCGGCTTGGCCTTGCCAGCGACCTTCAGCGTTCCACTCAGACTGACCGTGACGAACGAGGAGGATGCGTGCCATGGATACAACGTACAACTTCGATGGCTCTACACTGATCACTGTGAGTACTCTTCGTCTTTTCGCTACCGTTCGCGTCGCAGCTGGCACGGGAAAGGCGACCATTGACGGCACTACGGTCGCCGAAGTTCTCGCAAACGCAACGACTGAGTACGGCTCAGGCTTTGCTGATTTAGTCCCGAGTTGTCGTATCTGGGTCAACGGCAAGACCGCCGATGTTGACACTGCGGTCGGCCCAAACGACGAGGTCGCACTTCTTCCACCCGTATCCGGAGGTTGAAGCTCACAGAAGCGGCACCTCGTGCCGACTAAGTTACTGGTGATCCATAAGAAGGAATCAACGAATGACACCAGAACTCGACGTAGTCAGCGACCCGTCGTTTCTCGACGACCTGCAAGACCGACCCATGGAGGAGCTGCGCGCAGTTCGCTCCCGTCTTCAGTCACTGGAGAACAGTCTGTCGTATGTCCGTCGCCTGATCCAAGGTCGATTCGACATCATCGGCGGTGAACTTCAACGGCGACGCGATGGCGGAGACGCTGGCGATTCTGGTGAGTTGATCGGTCGACTTCCCGACATCTTGGCCGAAGCTCGGGGCAGTCAGCCCGGGTCGGTTCGCCCACCTCACTCTCTCGAGCCAGACGCCGAATTGACCGCCGACCTCGAAGAGATGCTCGAGAACATCGCCGCGGTCGACACCTTGAGCAACGTTGTCGAGATCCCAGAGGACCAGCTCAGCGGCAGCCTTACCGAACTTCGTTCGCTCGAAGACCGCGTTTCGAACCATCGCCGTTTGCTACACGAACTGATCGACAAGGTTCAAGCAGAAGTAACCCGTCGATACACGACCGGTGAAGCGACCGTAGATGGACTGCTTGGGAACGAAACCCCGTAGACTCAAAGCCGCCACGTTCGCGTGGTATGCCGCCTTAGCTCAGTTGGTAGAGCAACGCTCTTGTAAAGCGTAGGTCGTCGGTTCGACCCCGACAGGCGGCTCTGATTTCGCACGCAGCAGCCCCCAACCTCGAAGGTGGGCGAGGGTGCTTGTATTGAGTCTTGCCACGGGCGAGAATTGGCGCAATGGCATTGACAGAGCGACAGCGCGCAATTATTGAATTTGAGCGGACCTGGTGGGCCGAAGAAGGATCGAAAGAGTCGATCATTCGCGAGCGGTTCGATCTATCGACGACTCGGTACTACGAGATTGTTTCCGAACTTCTCGAGTCCGAAGAGGCTTACGAGTTTGACCCGCTGGTCATTCGTCGTCTCCAACGACTGCGCACCCGACGTCGCCGTGCCCGCTTCGAGGGCCAACTACAACGTCCGCCAGCACGATGACTGAAGGATTCCACGCGGCCGACCACGGCTCACTCGCACGTTCTACTGGTGGTGCCGCAGCACGCGGCGC
>CAZHUR010000526.1:0-2153 GCA_964535395.1 uncultured Acidimicrobiales bacterium | reverse complement strand
GGAGAACAGCATCGACGACTTCGTCTACCTGTGGGGCGCTCTCGTCACCGATCGTTCGACCGGAGACAGCAAGTACTTCGCCTTCGCCGACTGGAACTGCCAGAGCCATACCGACGAGGTTCGGTTGTTCGAAGAGTTCTGGGGGTGGTTCTATGCGCTTCGCACTCAAGCGTTGGTCACTGGCCGAACCTTCGGTGCCTACTGTTGGCACAAAGGAGCCGAAGAGGGCCGTCTCCGAGCGTTGAGCGCACACGACCTGACCCTGACCCAACAAGTGAACGAGTTTGCCGAGAGCGACTCGTGGATCGACCTACTCCATAGCTGGCGAGACAACTACACCAACGGCCGAGGCGACGGACTCAAACTCGTAGCCGAACACGCCGGCTTCTCATGGCGAGTCGACGAGCCATCGGGCGAAGACTCGATGCAGTACTACGAAGATCAACTCACATCCGACGAACAGTCGGTGATCGAAGAGAACCAAGCTTGGCTACTCAGTTACAACGAAGACGACTGCCGAGCCACACAAGTGATTCGTGACTGGTTAGAGGCGTTGGTGGGCTCAGACACAAACGACGGGGCTTAGAGGAACCGATCGCTCGGACACTATGAGAAGGTCTCCGTCTGGGCCTCGCTCGAAGCCAACTTGAAGAGCGAGCTCCTGGCTTTGCGATCGAGTCGAGTCGTGGCACTCGCGTCTGTTGTCATCACTACGCAATTGTCGAAATGCCTGAACGACTGCGGTAACGACGGCGTCGTCTTCGTTGATCACCGCCGACTCCCAGTCGATCTCGCTCACGACCAGGAACGTTTCTCGGAACGAGTCACGCTGCTCCTCGACGTCGGACAGAAAAGCGTCGACCGGGAAGTTGACGTAGTCGTAGTACTCGCGAAGTGGAAACGAGTAGAGATCTACGTCGGGCACTTCGCTGGACAGCCGCTGGCCCAGCACCTCGATGATACTCTCGCGAAATTCTGCTTCGGTGTCGTTGAGCGCAAGCTCAGCGCGAAGAGCAGCGATCTCTTGGTCACGCCTCTGCGCTTCGTTGCTTTCAAAGAACAACGCAACGAAGATCGCCGCGACAGCGACGACCAACGAAAGTCCAGCAACGTAGAAACTGCCCTTAGCGACATCGTTGCTATTGAGCATGTCCCGTATACCTTTTCCGAGAAGCGAAAGTCGCCTGAAAACTCATGTGGGTCTTTCGGCCCATACATCGACTTGTTTAGCTACAACAGCCCACGTCCTAAACCCTTCTTACCCGTCTCAGACCTGCCCTAAATCGCTCACACCCTAAACAACCGCCCGTTTGCGCCGACCATAGGCCCAACGACCTATACGAGACACCAGCAAATGTGGAGGTTTGAGATGAAATATCTAGCTTTGGCAGCGTTCATTGTGGCGGCGGTTGTGTGGTCAACGTTGATTCCAGCAGCACCATCTCTAGCGATCTTGATCGTCCTAGCCGCCCTGACGATGGGCGTGCTGATCTGGGAAGTGCAGCGCCCAACAATGCGGGCGACCGTGGTAGGTCTTGCGCTGAGCCTTCTTCTTTTCGAAACAGCCTTCGTCGCCATCTGGGCTTTCGATGCACAGGCGATTCCGAGCTTTCTCAGCGCCCGAACCCTCTCGACGGTCACCTACGCAGTCTTCTTCGTCCTGACACTACGTGCGGTTCAAACATGGTGGAACTGGGCGCTTGCACCTCTGAAGGAACTGACGGTTCAGCTGACCCCAACCACCCCCACCCCCACTTCTGGCGATGTCTCGGTATTCAAACGGGCACGCGCCTCGGCTCAGCCTGAACATTCGTTCTCTGACAACACCGTGATCGACCTCACCGAACCCTCCCATTCAGGCGACTTCTCTACTGACTACCGGTTGCACGAAGGCGGCTACTACCTACCAAACTCGCGTGAGGACGCCGAGCTCGCCCGCTAAGCACACGTAGTTGCATCGCAGAATCTGCTCAAAACCCGACGAACAGCAACATCGTTTGTGGTTATTGTGACGAGGGTAAGCGGCCGGAGGCCGAAGAGCGGGAATCTGAAATGCGGGAGAAAGTACTTGCTGCGGCAATAGTCGCAGCAGTAGCAGTAGCGGGGATTGGCACGAGCGCGGGCGCGCAAGAGGCTGTTCTCACATGCGGGGG
>CAZHUR010000525.1:0-2154 GCA_964535395.1 uncultured Acidimicrobiales bacterium | reverse complement strand
ACCTCACAGAGGAAGGTGGGCTCTACCCGGCGGCTTTGTGGGCCCTAGCCAAGACCTCCTGACCGCAGCACAGGCCAAACTCGCAGACAAAACCGGCGTCGATGTCGACCGCGCCCACCTCGAACAACTCGCCACCTTCGGCGACCCGAAGCGCGATCCGCGCATGCGAATCGTGAGCGTTGCCTACCTGGCAATGGTTCCCGAACCCGACGAACTTGGTGTCGAGAGCGCAGCGTGGCACCCCACTGACAAACTCGGAGATCTCAAGCTCGCCTTCGACCACGAAAAGATTGCCCAAGCGGGTATCGAACGAGCGCGAGCCAAGCTCGAGTACAGCACGCTCGGTACGTCGTTCTGCGACGAGACCTTCACCATCGTCGAACTACGCAATGTTTACGAGGCCGTATGGGGCACCACGCTCGACCCGGCCAACTTTCACCGCAAGGCACTCGCTTCGGACGGTTTCGTGGAAGCGACGGGCGAGTCGATCAGCCAAGGCCGCGGCCGCCCGGCTCAGGTTTACCGAGCTGGTACCGCAACCAAACTTCACCCCCCGATCAGTCGATGACGCTGTCGGGTAAAACGTTCTCGGGTAAAAAGGCAGAGGACCCGCCAGCTCATGCTGGTGGGTCCTCTGCACTTTGGACGCTTGCTCAGGAAGTTACGAAGCCGGAAGCTCGTAACGTCGGCGCTGCCAAAGGATCGTCGATCCAATAGCTACCAACATCAGGGCCAAGGCCACAACGCCTTGGACCGTCGTTCCAGTGAATGCCAAAGGACCGGTCGGTACCGACGATGGAGCGCTTGGTGCCACAAGGACAGCACCGAGCACAATCGTCTCTACCTGCTGGTCAGCATCAACATCGAGCGCATCGCCGTTCGGGATATGAAGAGCCTCTCCTTCAGCGTCCATGAGGACGATGTCAGAAAGGACCGCTTCGAGCTCCATTGCCCCTTCCTGTGATGGGGTAATGGCGAACTCCTCTGTGAAGACTTCACCGGGAGCGAGCATCTCATCAATACTGAACAATGCGTCTCCAGCAGCGGTGACAGGGATGGTGTCTTCGTCGAAGGTGCCGTTGTCGAGGAGCTTCAGCGACAGTTCACCTGTCGCTGCAACATCTCCAAGGTTGACAACATCGAGACGGAGAACCATGGTTTCACCAACGGTCATCGGGGACGTAGTCACCGGCGTGAGTTGGAGATCCAACTCAAGCTCAGGGAACCAGAAGCCAAAGTCGACCGTGAGGTTCGTGTTCGTATCTGGCGTTACCAGATCGTTTACCAAACCGGGTTCTCCTTCGGGCTCGCCACCGAGCAATGCAACCGACCCTGAAAGAACATAGCCATCAGGGCAGTCACACGACTCACCGTTGTCGTCTTGGTCAACATCAGTGTTTGCATCGGCCGTGGCAACAGCGCTCGATACTGAGTTGACCAAGACGCCGCCGGCTTCGAAGTTGTTCGGCGCGATTCCGACGACATACTCGCCAACCGGCAACTCCGAGAACAGGTAGTCGCCGTCTGCTCCGGTGACAACCCTGTCCACTGCATCGCTCACGTCGAGCACGCCGTTGCCATCAAGGTCATCGGCGATGCCGTCAACATCAGCATCGGTGAACAGATGAAGTTCAACGCCAACGAGTGGCCGCTCACCTTCATCCATGACGCCATCGTTGTTCGCGTCCTCCCACACCTGGTTTCCGAGGCTGAAGAGAGGTGCTTCAACAAATGCAATGTCGTGATCATCTTCATCACCGCTCGCGTTGTCGATGACGTTGTCTACTAGCTCATCGTCATCGACCGCGTCGGCAGTCGAGTCAAAGTCGGTAACTTCTGAACCGTCAGGGTTCAAGACGACATCGACACCGTCGGTAGCTGTTGCCTGAGAGATCTCAGACGTATTTGCCAACACCGACAAGTCCGCACCCTCGGCAACCGTCAACACGATAGGAATCGTGATCGACTCGCCAGGAAGCAACTCGGCGGTGAGGGAAGCTACTCCATCGGTGCCGCTTGCTGCCCAGACGTAATCGTCGGTTGCCGGGTTTAGCGCAGCGTCGAAAGGTGCCCACATTTCGAGGTCGACGTAGTCGACCACCTCGATGTTGGACGCAGCGACACCACCCTGGTTGAAGACCTCTATTTCAAAGG
>CAZHUR010000524.1:0-2157 GCA_964535395.1 uncultured Acidimicrobiales bacterium | reverse complement strand
GAGCTCGCTGACCGGGTCGGTGGTTGTGTGGTCGTTGCCATTTTCTTCGTCGATGTTTTCCATGATGACATCGTCTGTAAGTTTTGGCCCAAAGAACATTGGGTGATTCCCGGATCAGCCCCTGAATCTGCACCGGGGTATCAGGGTGATCTCGGGGTTGACCCCTGATGCGCGAATTTCGTTGACCTGTCAAGATGAGGTCATGGCAAGTAGCACCAGAGCGATGTGGCAACTCCCGCGCATCGACCGCTCTGACCGTTGGATTGGCGGTGTTGCATCGGCCATTGCACGAGAAGTCGGCGTGCAACCAATCGTGATTCGCATCTCGTTTGTCGCGCTCGCCATCGCCGCAGGCTGGGGTGTTCTTCTCTATGTCCTCACCTGGGCAGTGTTCAGTTTCTTCGCCACCTCGCGCCTGAGCCCCTACAACCCAATGCCGAAGGGGGCCACCTCAACTCACCGCCACGTGGCGATCGCGATGATCGTGCTGGGCCTTCTGTTGCTCTTCGGCCGCTGGGCGCCCGACGTTGTCCGAAGCCTCACCCTTCCGATTGCGCTTATCCTCGCGGGCGGCCTCATCGCGTGGACCAGAAGCGACGGCATCGGCGGCACGGCGATTGTCGTGCGCCTCTTTGCAGGTCTATCCGTCGCTGCTGGTGGCGCGATCGCGCTGACGGGGGTCTCTAACCTCTCGTTCGTTCAGATCGCCACGGCGCTCGTCATCGGTGTTGCGATCGTGGCGGGTATCACCATCATTGCGGTGCCGTCGGTCGTGCGAATGGGTCGTGCCCTCGACGACGAACGCCTGGAGCGCATTCGCGCCGACGAACGTGCTCGCATTTCCGCTCACCTCCACGACTCGGTTCTCCAAACCCTGACGCTGATCCAACGCAACGCCGACAATCCAACTCAGTCGGCGGCCCTAGCCCGCAAACAAGAGCGGGAGCTGCGCAGTTGGCTCTATGGCACACAGGTCGACGGCCCCGACAGCATCCACCTGGGCCGGGCGATCGAGGCCGCCGCGAGCGAGATCGAACACATTCACGGAACGAAGATCGAAGTCGTTTCCGTCGGCGAGACAAACGCCGCTCTCCAAGGCAACCTGCCCGCCCTACTCGCCGCAACAGGCGAGGCCATGACCAACGCGGCCGCCCACTCAGGTGCCTCGACGATCGACGTGTTCATCGAGCGCTCCCCCGAATCGGTCGAGGTGTTCATTCGAGACAAAGGGGATGGTTTTGATCCAGCGCTGGTGGCTCCAGACCGAAAAGGCATTGCTCAGTCGATCGTTGGCCGAATGGAACGCGCAGGCGGGCACGCAAACATATTCTCCACTCCCGGCGAGGGAACCGAGATCGAACTGTGCCTTCCTGTAACGTCCGACGTGGCCGCAGCGAGCGCAGAGCGCATCCCATCTGAGCGGAGAGAGTCATGACACGAATCGTTCTCATCGATGATCACGCGCTGATCCGTGCAGGGGTGCGCGCCGAGCTAGAGAGCGACTTCGACATCGTCGGCGAAGCGGCCGACGTCCCTGACGCAATAGACGTGATTACCCGATCGACTCCAGACGTCGTGGTCTGTGACGTGCACCTTCCGAGCGGTACCGCCGCAGACGTGATCACCGGATGCGTTGCTCGCGGGGTCAACACGGTGTTCTTGGCGCTGTCGGTGTCCGACGCTGCCGAAGACGTCATCTCGGTCATCCGAGCCGGGGCACGCGGCTACATCACCAAAGCAACCGAGGGCCCTGAAATCGTCGACGCCGTGAACCGGGTCGCCAGCGGCGACGCAGTCTTTTCGCCTCGCTTGGCGGGGTTCGTGCTCGACGCGTTCTCGACGGACCTCTCGACGCCAAACTCCGACGAGGAACTCGATCAGCTCACCGCCCGAGAACAAGAGGTCATGCGTCTACTCGCTCGTGGATATGCATACAAAGAGATCGCGCGCCGCCTCACCATCTCGATCAAGACGGTCGAATCTCATGCCAGCGCCGTGCTCCGCAAGCTGCAACTCTCCAACCGGAACGAACTCACCCGCTGGGCCGCAGACCGGCGAATTCTCTAGTCGCCGCGCTGGCGATCGGATGTGGTCAGCACGCTCGGAGGGACTTGAACCCCCAACCGCCTGGTTCGAAGCCAGGAACTCTATCCAATT
>CAZHUR010000523.1:0-2169 GCA_964535395.1 uncultured Acidimicrobiales bacterium | reverse complement strand
TCAACACAGGGTCCAGCGAACTGATTGACCAGCTCACCACAATTGTTGGCGCCGACCGTATCGAAACCAAGAGTGGCAAGACGCGCTACTACCGTTCGGGCTTTCGATCCGGACTGGGCTCAGCAACCGCAGTTGTCTTCCCGGGGACCCTCGTTGAACAATGGCGCTGCCTACAAATCTGCGTTGACCTAAATGCCGCGATCATCATGCAAGCGGCCAAAACGGGACTGACCGAAGGCTCGACCCCATCGGGGTTCGACTACGACCGGCCGGTGGTCATCATCAACATCACCCGGATCAAGAAGATCGAGCTGCTCGATGACGGACGACAAGCTCTCGTCCTTGCCGGGTCGACCCTGAATGAACTCGAACAAGTCCTTGGTTCGATCGGTCGCACACCACACTCGGTGATTGGATCGAGCGGCATTGGAGCAAGTGTTGTTGGAGGTATTGCAAACAACTCCGGCGGAGCATTGTGCAAGCGCGGAGCCGCGTTTACCGAACTTGGCCTGTACGCACGCGTGAACGCGGGTGGCGAGCTCGAACTTGTTGACGAGCTTGGCATCGAGGGCCTTGGAGACACTCCAGTTGAGATCCTCCGACGGCTTGAAACAGGGTCGATCGACCCCGCAATGGTCACGCGCCTCGATGCACGAGCATCTGATCGCAGCTATGAAGAGCGCCTCCGAGAACTCGACGCCGATGTTCCTTCGAGATTCAACGCCGACCCCACACGACTGTCAGGAGTCAGCGGCAGCGCAGGAAAGGTCGCCGCTTTTGCTGTTCGCGTCGACACCTTCCCCGAGCCAGAACGCAAGAAGGTGTTCTTTCTCGGCACCAACAACACCAATGACCTCACCGAGCTGCGTCGCACGATACTCACCGAGTTCGAAGAGCTTCCAGACATCGCCGAGTATCTAAACGGGGCAACCTTTGACTGCGCGGAGGGCTATGGCAAGGACGTGTTTCTCGCTATCAAGCACCTCGGCACAAAGCGACTCCCCCAGGGGTATGCCTTCAAGGCACGAGCCGAGGAGCTGCTAAATCGAGTGCCCGTGCTTCCCAAATACCTCCCGGACCGATTTCTGTATGCGGTGACCCGGTTTGCTCCCCAGCACCTTCCAGAACGCATGGTCGAATTCCGAAAGCGCTTTGAGCACTTCCTCATTCTTGTTGCGACCGATGAGTGCATCGGCGAGTTGGATCCGTACCTTTCCGAAACGTGGACAGAAGCGGCCGACGGTGACTTCTTTGAATGCGATTCTGAAGAGGCCGAGGCGGCGCTGCTTCATCGCTTTGCAGCTGCAGGCGCTGCGCCTCGCTATCAAACCGTCCACCACAAAGAGACCGAAGAAGTTCTCGCTCTCGACGTGGCGCTGCTCGGCAACGACCCGGACTGGCCGGGCATTGTGTCAGGCGAGATCGCAGAAGACCTCGACACGGCACTGATGTATGGACACTTCTTGTGCCATGTGTTCCATCGGGACTACATCTACAAGGCAGGAACCGATACCGCAGCAAAGAAGGCCGTCCTGCTTCGAGACCTTGAGGAAGCCGGAGCCAAATACCCCGCCGAACATAACGTTGGCCACATGTACAAGGCCGAAGCGACGTTGCGCGAGTTCTACGAGGAACTCGACCCCACCAACACCTTCAACCCCGGCATCGGCAAGACCACCAAGTCACGCCGGCCACTCTGCTAGCGCGATCGTCAGGCATTCGAGAACACCCGTTGTTCGAACCTGTTTGCAAGACGTTTGGCGACGAAGATCCAGGCCCAAGCGTGGACCGCTGCCACGAGCAGTCCAACAATTCGCGGTTCGGCTGGTGCCAACACCATGAAAAATGACCAAAACACAAACAACAGGGCTGTGTTCAAAACGGAAAGCCCAAGAATGGCCGTTCCCATTGATTCAGGCCACCAGGACCGAAATCGGGCGACCACAACAGCCATCACCAAGGGCGCCAAGTATGAAACCAAAAGCCAAAGGAAGAAGGTCCCGGCAATGGCGCGGTTGAGCAGAGTGGCGGGAAATATATCCCCCATGGCTACCAACACTTGATCTCCCGTCTCTCGATCCGGGCGCACGACCTAGCGCGCCACATCCCTAACATCGCAAGCCAAAGCGAAAACCTTTAGAAAAGCGCCAAAACGTAACCGTGCCTGGC
>CAZHUR010000522.1:0-2169 GCA_964535395.1 uncultured Acidimicrobiales bacterium | reverse complement strand
CGAGCCAAAGTCAGCCGCTGGCACATCCGTGCTCGGCATTCCAGTATCCGGCATCGACGCACCCGGCATCGACGCACCCGGCATAGACGTGTCTGGCATTCCAGTATCGGGCATAGATGTGTCCGGCATCGTCGAGCCAAAGTCAGCCGCTGGCACATCCGTGCTCGGCATTCCAGTATCCGGCATCCCAGTATCTGGCATTGCCGTGCCTGGCATTGCAGCATCGGGCATTCCCGTGTCTGGCATTCCTCCACCAACTGGGCGAGGACCTTCCGTCCACGCTGCACCATCCCAGAACCGTTCGGTTCCAGGGGGATCGCCTTGGGCGTGGTACCAACCTGGTGTGGCCGAGTCAGACATAGCTTCCCTCCATTGCGCTATCCGCTCGTTGCTGCGGATCAGCCGACCTTAGTCTGAGGAGGCGTTCGGGTGTCCGAACTTCGGTTTAGGAATCCTGACGACGGATAAAGACAGGTCGGTCCGAGGTGGACCTATCGGCATCGTACCGATAGCCCATACCGTCGAAGTCGACGAGAGCTTTGCGGGTGGTTATGCGGTTCTGGATGATCCAAGCACTCATGACCCCGCGAGCCTTCTTAGCGAAGAAGCTCACGATCTTGTAATCGCCATCGCCCTTCGCATCGAGGAATGCAGGGGCGACGATCGGCGCATCGAGATGGTCGACGTCGACCGCTCCGAAATACTCGTTCGACGCCAGGTTGACCAACACGTTGGCGCCGGGGCTTTGTTCGACTGCGGTGTTGAGTTCTTCTGCGATCTGGGAACCCCAGAAGTCGTAGAGGTTGCGGCCTTCGCCATTTTTGAGGTTCGTCCCCATCTCGAGACGGTATGGCTGCATCAGGTCGAGTGGGCGAAGCACTCCGTAGAGACCTGACAGAATGCGCAGCACCTTCTGGGCGTGGGTGAAGTCTCGCTCACTAAAGGACGCTGCTGCATCGAGGCCGGTGTAGACGTCACCGTTGAAGGCAAGCACTGCCGGACGCGCATTGCTGGTGGTGAACGGGCGCTCCCAGTCCTGAAAACGGTTGAAGTTAAGTTCGCCGAGCGCAGTCGACACGCCCATGAGCGACGAGATCTCTTCGGGCGACTTTTGCGCCATGATCGAAACGAGCTCGGCACTCCGGTCGAGAAGTTCGGGTTCGGAGTACTTCTTGGTCGCGAGCGGACTCTCGTAGTCGAGCGACTTGGCTGGAGAAAGAACGATTAACACATGTCCTTTTTACACGAAGGGTTCCTCGTTCGCAGGATCGACCCCTCATGCAACGACAGGTCCTACAGGCCTTCGTAACTCTCGCGGCGACCGCTCGCCCGCCCCCAGCGCTCGATGGCACGGCCGATCTCGGTCGATGGGGCCCGCTCGACGAAGGGCCAAACCTCTTCTCCAATTCGGCGCCAATTCGCTTCCGCGGTGAGCTGTCCAAACAACGCCACCACACCCAGGTTGATCCGTTGGATGACCACGAACGACGACGGTACGTCGAGGACCTTCTTTAGTTCGCCGTGTTCTCCGCTCGTCTCAAAGATGGCCTTGACACCATCAGCGGAGTAATCCTCTGTAAAGGTGAATTCACGGTCTTCGAGCACGAAGTCATAGAAGAACGAGAAGTACGCTCCGATCGCATCGTTGGAGAACGGTTGGTCGCGCGGCAATAGGCCGGCCGTCTCGATCGTCTCGCGGAATCCGGCGATATCTCGGTCGAGGACCATGTTTGTAATGAGTGCTTCGAACAGCGAGGTGTCTTCTTTGCTGAAGTGCTTCACGAGACCGAAATCGAGGAAGGTGATGCGCCCGCCTCCGTGAAAGATGTAGTTGCCCGGATGGGGATCGCCGTTAAAGGCAGCCAGCCGGTAGATCGAACCAAACGTGAATCGGAACAACGTCTCGGCGGCCATGTTCTTCTCTGGCTGGCTCCAGGTCATCACCTCGCTAAACGAGGATCCGGTGACAAGTTCAGAGGTCATGACCTTCTTGGTCGAGTACTCGTCGAAGATCGGCGGAACAAAAATGTAGGGGTGACCCTCGAAGTAGTCAGCGAAGTAGCGCTGGTTCTTGGCCTCGAGCTCGTAGTCGAGTTCTTCGCTGAGCCGGTCTCTCAGTTCGGCCGTGATCGTCGACGTGTCGATACCGGGGAACATGACTCGCAACGC
>CAZHUR010000521.1:0-2190 GCA_964535395.1 uncultured Acidimicrobiales bacterium | reverse complement strand
ATATCGTCTTCATCCTACTGGCACAGCTGATCGTTACCGAATGGTAACGATCGGACGGGAAACCCTTTTGGAGAGCATCGTTCGCTATCGTCGCAGGATGCGAGCTCTGGTCCAGCGATGTAGTGAAGCGTGGGTGACCTCCGAAGGTGTCGAGGTCGGTCGGATCGGCCAGGGCCTGTGTTGCCTGGTCGGGGTAACTCATTCCGACGAAGAAGCAATGAGCGCCAAGATGGCGGACAAGCTTTGGAACCTTCGCATCTTCGATGATCCTGACGGAGTGATGAACCTTTCGGTTGCCGACACGAGCAAGTCGTTGCTGCTCGTTAGCCAGTTCACGCTCTATGGCGACACCCGCAAAGGAAGACGCCCGAGCTACATCGAAGCAGCCCGACCTGAACACGCCGAGCCACTGTTCAGCGCAGTCGTCGAGTCGCTCCGCGACCGAGGGGCCAACGTCGAGACGGGAGTGTTCCGAACCAATATGGCGGTAGGGCTCGTAAACGACGGCCCGGTCACGCTCTCTATCGAACTGTAACGACTTAGCCGAGTCGCTCTTCTACGGACCTACTTCGGGAAGTAAGGAACACGGCCAGGAATGCGCCTAACGCGAGGATCAGCATTGGCGGCGCGCCAAACCGGGTTGCCAGCGTCAGCCCGTCTCGTCGTTCGACCGTGGCGTAGATGATTCGTTGCTCGCTGATCCCGCTGCGCTCGATCACCGTACCGTCGGGTGAGATGACGCCGCTGAAACCAGTGGGTGCTGCTTGGAGAACCCATCGGCCGGTCTCTTGGGCACGCAGCTGCGATGACGCGACCTGTTGTGTTTGCAGGATGGTCAGCCAGAAGCTCGAACCGTTCGTTGGGTTGACCAGGATCTCGCCGCCGTCTCGAATGGCCGCTCGGCCGCGACTGTCGAAGAAGATCTCCCAACTGATGCTGACGCCGAGTGTGGCGACGTCTGCGTCGAGCACCGCGGGCCCGGTGCCCGGCAGCGCATCACGACCAGGAACCTCGTTACTGAACATCTCGATGAGGTCTCGCAGCGGAACGAACTCGCCAAACGGAACGGTGCGCACTTTGTCGTATCGGCTGAGCGTTTCGCCCTCTGGTGAGATGGCGGTCGAGTAGTTCACGTTGTAATCGGGAAACTCTGGCGGCGCGATGTGGAAGAATCCCGGCACCAACACGGCGTTCTGCTCGCGAGCGATCGCGGCGGTGTCCTCGAGCGCTTCGCTCATGAACAGCAGATCCTCGCAGCCTCCGAGGGGAGTGCCGTCAGCGATTGGGTTGACCACGTTCTCAGGCCACAGAATCAGGTCGACCTGACGATCGATGAGCGCGGTGGCATCGCGATGACGATCGAAGACCGCTTGGTTCTCACAGAAGTTGGCGCGGGTGCGCTGCGGTCCGCCACCCTGCACGATGGCCACGTCGATCGTGTCGATCACCGAACCGGTCGGGGCGACGAAGCCAGCAATGACGGCTACGGCGACGGTGCCAAAGACGATGCCGACCATATCGAACCTCCGCTCGAGCAACAGCCGAAGAGCTGACCCGGTCGCGACCGTAACCGCAACGAGCAACAGCGCTCCCCCCAACGGTAAGACGCCCGCGAGTGGTGAGTTGACTTGGGTCATTGGAAGCGTGGCGAGTGGGACACCGCCAAAGGGCCACGACCACCGGAACCATTCCATCAGGACAAATCCAGCGGGTAGCAGGATCAGCCGCTTGTCGCTGCCGCCGGCGAGTAGCGACACCAGGCCGTAGCCAGCACCAAAAACCACAAAAACTGCGACGTATCCCGGTGCGGTGAGATCCCATAGCCAAAGCTCGCCCATCGCTAACCAGACGGCACCTGCGGCCCACCCTGATAAGAAGCGCGCCTTCTTTGCTTCACTGCTCGAGAGGTAGTCAAACAGGGCAATTCCGGCGAACGTGAGCGGCCACCAGCCCCACGGCGGGAGCGAGAACGCGATCAAGAACCCGCTGAGCGCTCCCAGGAGTACGAGTAGTGGAAGACGCACCTGTCCATTGTGGCTTAAAAGGTTCCTGAACTGACCTTCACTCGCAGGGAGTTTCTGCCGATGGGATTACCTAGGCCGTTTTGGCGCCGCGTGATGAAAGTACGAAAAAGATGGGTCAGTTTTCTAAGCGAACATTGTCCGGGCTCGTTGGTGTTGCCCTTATTGC
>CAZHUR010000520.1:0-2199 GCA_964535395.1 uncultured Acidimicrobiales bacterium | reverse complement strand
CAACGGAAGCCCACGAGCCATGTAGGTCGGTATCACTACTCATAGCAAGCGTTGACTGCTTCGATGCAATCTTGGCCAGTTATGGACGCCAGGCAGCAACCGAGGTCCTCCAGACCGTCGAGACCCGTGTCCGAGCAATAGCCCAGCTCAGCGAATCCATCGCCCCCTATGGCGATGACGGCTTCTCGATTCTCTGGGATCCGCCAGCTGAATCACCCGAGGCGAACGAAATCGCGTTGCTCATCGCCGACCAATTCAATGACACCGTCGAGACCAGCGCAGGGCCCATACCTGCAACCGTCAGCATTGGTGTTGCGAGCGTTCGCACCGGCCAACGTCGCGATGTTGATGCTCGAACACTCGCCCGGTGGGCAAACTCTGCAGTAGGTGACGCCCAACGCAATGGACGTTCTTCAGTCGCCTTCTTCGACCAGGCGAACCAGACCCGGACGTTGCAGAGCTTCGAGATCGAACGCCATTTACAAACGGCAGTGCATACGGGTCGGCTCCAGGTCGCCTATCAGCCAATCGTGCATCTGCACTCCGGCAACATTGTGGGCATCGAGGCGTTAGCGCGATGGCATGACGAGGCCTTTGGCACCGTAAGCCCCGACCGGTTCATCGCTATTGCCGAGAGGAGTGGCCTGATCAACGGCGTCGGGCGCGAGATCCTCGACGCCGCAGTAGCACAAGGCAGCGCGTGGACCCGCCAAGAGGTCATGCCCGCGATGATGACGCTGAACGTATCGAACCGCCAGCTGCTTGACCCTGACCTGATCCCTTCGATTACTCGCACGCTCGAAGCGCACCAACTTGAACCTCGCCGTCTGTGTATTGAGATCACCGAGTCCGCCATGATGGACGACATCGCGTCCTCGCTTGAAGTACTCGGCCGGATGAAAGACCTTGGACTCATCCTGGCGATCGATGACTTTGGCACCGGCCATTCATCGCTGAGCCATCTTCGCAGCATGCCGGTGGACATCTTGAAGATCGACCGTTCCTTTGTCCAGTCGATCTACAACCGAGATGATCGCGTCATCGTCAAGGCCGTCATCGACCTTGCGCACACCCTCGGCATGACGACTATTGCTGAAGGCGTCGAGACCCGCATGCAGGTCGAAGTGCTGCACGCGTTGAACTGCGATATGGCCCAAGGTTTCTATCTGCAGGCGCCGGTCACCGCTGATCAGGTCGACTTTGGCAAGATCGACTTTGATGCTCCCAGCCCCATCGGGCCAGCAGAGCCTGCAGCCGCTAACGAAAGTCTCGGCTTGTCGTCTGCACCTGCAGCAGCAACGGGCTCATTCGTTCGGCAATAACGTTTACGACACCTTCACTGCGTTCGAGGCGGCCATAGACATAGAGCGCGGGTGAGGTTCCGGCCACCATGCGGTGTCGTATCCAACACCCCTTCGACACCACGACGTTGACGAGACCTGTCTCGTCTTCGATGTTAAGAAAGGTTGTGCCCCCTGCGGTCGCCGGCCGTTGACGGTGCGTAACAACACCAGCAATAGCGACCTTGGTGTGTGGATGGGTTGCCAACTCAGCCGCAGTAACGATGCCTTCGTCTCGCAAGCGATCGCGAATGAACAGCGTTGGATGACCTTCGGCGGCAACCCCTGTCGCCCACATGTCGGCTTGAGCAAGCTCTCGCTCCGACATGCCTGGCAACTGCGGGGCATCAACACCGGTGACGATGCCGGGCAGCTGACCAGGGCCGGTGGCCGCAACCGCACCTGCCGCCCACAATGCTTGGCGCCGATCTCGTGCTCGTTGATCTTGTGCTCGTTGATCCTGTTCATGCTCACCCTGCCGCTCTAGACGATCAAAAGCTCCTGCCGTAGCAAGCGCTTCGAGCACTCGACGGTCAACACCGGTGCGATGGCGGACCGCCTCGATGTTGGCGAAAGGCCCCTGTTCGTCTCGCTCGGCCACGATGGCGTCGGCCACATCGTCGCCGATAAAGCGCACCGATGAAATCCCCATGCGCATTGCGGAATCTTCGACGGTGCCCTCCAGCGTTGCCCCGGCGGCGCTGGCGTTGATACACGGGCGATACACCTTGACGCCATGGCGTCGTGCGTCTTGCACCAATGTGTGCGGGCTATAGAACCCCATGGGCTGAGCGTTCAGCAACGACGCACAAAACGCTGCCGGATAGTGGTACTTGATCCACGAGCTGGCATAGACGAG
>CAZHUR010000519.1:0-2199 GCA_964535395.1 uncultured Acidimicrobiales bacterium | reverse complement strand
TCGTCTCGTCGACCATGCCGCTATTCACCGCATTGCTGAGTTTGGCGCTCCTTGGTCAACGAGCGAGTCGCCTAGGCCAAGTTGGACTAGCAGTCGGGTTTGGAGGTGCAGTTGTGCTCGCGGCGCCGTCACTGGCCGGACAAAGCGCGGCGATTGGAGTCATCTCGCTCGTGTTCAGCGCGCTGATGTGGGCGTTTGGCACCGTGTACATGAAGTGGCAAGACTTCAGTGCTGTCTCTCCGATCATGCTCGTTGGTGTGCAGCTGCTCATGTCGGCCTCTGTGCTGTTCCCAGTTGCACTCCTCGTCGAAGGAACGTCGGGCACGAACTTCGGCTTCGATTTCTATCTGCCGTTGCTCTACGCATCGATTCCAGCGAATGCGGTCACCTTCTCGCTGATGGCCACGATCGTGAAGCTCGCAACTCCAACGGTTGCAGCATCCACGGCCTATCTCATCCCGCTCTTTGGGGTCTTCTTCGGCTGGCTCTTCCGCGGCGAGTTTCTCGGCACGATCGAGTTGTTCGGAGGAGCGCTCGTAGTGGTCGGTGTCTACCTCGTCGTGACCGCGAATGCGAAGGCCGCCACCGCCTAGGAGTACCTGTCAGGCGGCGAGAAGCGGCCGCTCCATCGAAATCGTTCACGAGTCGGCTCCCCATTGAACTAGGGAGATCTGCAGCGCTCACGCAACCAAATTTGGCCGATTTGGCCGCGCGAACGGGCACCTCACTAATAGCGAGAGATGAGGGACCCGATTGACCCTCACGTGAGCCCTTTTGGGGGGTTTCCGCATTGGGCAAGGAGCGCAATATGAAAACGTCGAAGATTTGGAGGGCCGCCGCACACGTGCTCGCATTGGTTCTCTTCGCATCTGTTTTGTCGCCAGCACAGCTGTCGGCACAGTCTCAAAATGAGGTGCTGATCAACGTCTTGTACGACGGCACGCAGTTCGATATCGACCCGCTCGATGACGGCAGCGGCAACGGCGTGCACACGCCAGGCCTCGACGGCGGCCCGAATAACAACGTCGTCAAGACCTACGACACGTTTGCGGTCCGTATTGATTGGAACGTGAACGAGGACGCCGCGACAGGTGTATTCCTCGAGGTCGTTTTGCCCGACGATGTCAGTTGGGCGCCCGATGCCACTGGTCAATTTTCCGGCTGTGATCCGACGACGTCGTCGTTCCCGGACGATCAGACGCTCGTGTGTTCGTTGCTCGACCAACAAGAGGGTTCGAACGGAACCATCCGAGCACTCGCCACCCTCGACCAGCCCCTGGACGAAACCGAGCTCGACGTTACGGCCACCCTGATCACCGGAGATGACGAGGACGGAGTCTTCGACCGCCTCGACCAGCCGTTGGTAGTTTCTGAAGCCCCAATCGCAAACTGGCTGAAGGGCGAACCGGAGATCTCCGGACCGGTCAGCACGAGCAGCGGCGATGGCTACGTGTTTCTCTACCCACTGAGCTTGATCGACTTCTCGCAGGGTGACAACCCGCCTCTTGGATCGGGCCCAATCAACAGTGACGACCCAATCGACTTCTATGATCACGCCTTCCGGCTCGTCAGCTCGGCAACGCTCGCCGATGCCGACCAGATGGCAGCTGCAGGCTTTGTGACGGCCCCGGAGGATCCCGCACTACCCGCGCCACGTAGCTCATGTGGCGCCTATGACGGCGCTGGCGCATTCCCGCTTACCCCTGGAACCTGGACTTGTGGTGATATCGAAACAAGTCCGAGTGGATATCCCGTCGTACCGATCAATGTGATGGACCATGACGCAAGTGCTGCACCAGCAACGAACGCTGATGGCACCACGAACGCCGTTGGCACCGGGATCAACGTTTTGACCGGCCAGATCGCGTTCTGGCTTCCCGCCGATGAGGTCGACGCCGAAATCGCAGATGAGGACAACGAATCTGGAGCGTCGGCGCAATTCGAGAACGGTATTTCTCGGGACGACCAAAGTGTCGATATCAGTGGGCAAGACGATGTCGTCCCAATTCTGGTGCCCGGGACATCGGGCTATGTCCCGGAGGTATCGACGGTCACCGCAGAAGGCGAACCTCCGGCAAACAACACCGTTGTCGCGTCCCTCGGTACCTCACCAGTGGGAGGAAGCCCCGGTTCGACTATTGGACACAACGTGGTGTTCCATCGCGGTCCGCTCCAAATCCTTGAGAGCAACCGCTACGG
>CAZHUR010000518.1:0-2204 GCA_964535395.1 uncultured Acidimicrobiales bacterium | reverse complement strand
GGCAACGACTTCGTCGATCAGACCGATCGAGCGTTCTTGGCGGATGGAGAAGAACTTCTGCTCGCAATGCTCATGCAAAACCGGTCGTCCTGGGTGGATTCGAACGGACGAGTAGACCCGGCTGCACTCAGCGACTTACAGCGAGCGTGGGACATCACCATGACCGCTGTCGGGGCGGACACGGTTGGAGCTAACCCCTGTGCGGAACTGACCGACCACGGCCCCATCTTGCGCGACCTCAACCCGGGTGAGTCTGTCTGGCAAGCCGAGATTGCGAGCGACGACTTCGGAGCGGTCATCTCGAACTGGTCTGACCGTGCGCTTATCGCCCAGGCGTATCCAGAAAGCGTTGAGTTGTGGGGATCCTTCGAACTTCCGGTCGACAACACCTTCTCGGATACCTCGGGGTCATCGAGCGAGGGAGGCCTTCACTTAGCTATTCCACGGGACAGCGAGAACGTCGATATCGCGCTCGACCTGATACTGACGTTGACCAACCCCGTCGTCCAGGTGAGCACCTTTCTCGATGGGCAAGGCCCGCTCCCTGCGGTACGCGCTCCATACGAAGACGGGACGGTCGAGTCAGCGACCGACAGTTTCTTTACCGGAAGCGTGGCCATTGGCTCGATTGCGTCCGACACCGTCCTCGACCGTTCAACCGAGGTCGCTGGTCCTGAACGGCGAATTGTAATCGACGTGTTCGTCGCTGCTCTCGCATCTGTCCAGGGCCAATTGGAAACCCCGGAAGAGGCATGGGAAACAGCTCTGGCGAACATCGAATTTCTCCTCTTCAACGAAGAAACCAGCAACTGAGCAAGCCCCTGAAATCGTTGGTGTCAGAGTGCATGCGCCGCGGTTACGAGCAAGTACATTGTCGGGATGAACTCACGCGTCTCGCCGCAACGGCTGATCCTCGGAATTGGTGTCGCCGTCGCAGTCTTCACAGCGCTCTCTGGGCTTGCTTCGGAGATATTCAAATTTACGAGTGAAGACCCAGTCCATCGGACTGTCTTTCTCAACATCCCAGATGCGATTCGTTTAGCGTTCTACACACTGCTCCCCATGATGATCGTGTACGGAGCGTGGGTCTTCTCGCTACGTATGAAGAACTGGCAGCGCGGCAAGCCCGACAACCGCTCGACCACCGCCAAGAACGCAAAGCAGCGGCTCAAGGATTTTCGCGCTGGCGTCTACATGAAGACGCTGCTGCGCGAGCCTGGCGCGGGAATCATGCACTCGATGATGTACTTCAGCTTTGTGGTGCTGCTCGGCGTAACGACAGTGCTCGAGATCGATCATCAGGTTCCAACCGCTCTCAAGTTCCTCGAAGGCGACGTGTACCGGGCGTATGCGCTCGTTGGTGACGCAGCCGGCCTCGTGTTCACAATCTCGATCGTGTGGGCGATTCTGCGCCGCTACGGCCCGCGCGCCTTGCGGCCCTACCGCATTCGCATCAAGTCCAAACCAGAGCACGCGGTGATCTTGGGAACGTTCCTCTCGATCTCGATCACCGGCTACGGCGCAGAGGCCTATCGCATTGCTCTCGAGGGCCTGCCCGAATACGAACGGTTCAGCTTCATTGGCTACCCGCTCGCCACCTTGGTCGACGGAAGCGGATCGCTGTCTGGTTGGCATCAGGGTTGGTGGATTGCCCACGTGTTGAGCTTTGTGGGTTTCCTCATCCTGCTTCCAATCACGATGCTGCGACACATCTTCACCTCACCGCTCAACATGTACCTCAGCGCCAAGGACCGACCCAAGGGCGCCATGAAGGCCATGCCGAATCTGCTCGAAACAGAAGCGGAAACCTTCGGCGTTTCCCAGATCGAAGAGTTCACCTGGAAGCAACTCCTCGACACCGACGCCTGCACGATGTGCGGACGTTGCACCAGCGTGTGCCCTGCAAACGCAACCGGCAAGCCGCTCGACCCTCGAGAGATCGTGTTGAAGACCGGCGAGGTCATGGCCCGCACCGGAACTCCAGAGGTGTCTCCCCCAATCTCGGTCGACGAAGAGATCACCGTCCCATCGAACTGGATGTTCGACCGAGTTACCCCGGAAGAGTTGTGGGCGTGCACCTCGTGTCGAGCCTGCGACGAGATCTGCCCGGTCAACATCGAGATCCTCGACAAGATCCTCGACATGCGGCGCTACCTGTCGCTCATGGAGTCCAACTTCCCAACCGAGTTGGGTAACGCCTACCG
>CAZHUR010000517.1:0-2218 GCA_964535395.1 uncultured Acidimicrobiales bacterium | reverse complement strand
TCGCAAGTCCTACGGCGATGAAGCTGAGCGCCAGAATCGTACCCCGGGTGGCGCCAAGACGATCAGGAGCGCTTGCAAAGAACAGACGGAGAAACACGACGATCGCGGCGTACACGGCAAAGACGAGGGCGGAGTTTCCGGTGTTATTAGTGAGATCGTCAACGTAGAGAGCAATGAACGTAGAGAAGCCAACTACGCCAATGAGCGACATCGTGAACACGATGCCGGGCACCACAGCAGCGCGATGAAGAAAGCGCCGCTTCTCGACATTCTTCGGAACATCCACCACTGGAGCCTTGGCCGGCACAGCGAACGCGAGAACAGCGCTCACCATTGAGATCGCGAAACTCGTTTGCACAACGGCAGCAAAATCGGAGCGGCTGAAGATCCACTCGCCAAGCACCGGTCCAACCCCGAGCCCTATGTAGATTGCCAGGCTGAAATAGCTGGCTGCCTCACCGCGCCGGTCGTCTGGAGCCATGTCTTGGATGGCGGTCGCCGCGCCCACAAAGGCGCCGCTTTCGCCAATGCCGGTGAGTAGGCGGAGAAACACCAAGATCGGGATCGATGCCCAGACCGGGTACAAGAGCGCCAGCGCCCCAGACAAGAACGAGCCCGACACCAGAAGAACGCGTCGTCCGTAGATGTCGCCGATCCGACCGAGGTAGGGGCGCACGAGTGCGGCCGACGCTCCGAATGCACCAACTACCAGGCCGACCTCGGTCGACGATGCATTGAGCTCGTTCTCGACATAACGCGGCAGTGTTGGAAGCAACATCGCAAACGCGATGAAGTAACCCAGCGCTGCCAAGGTAATGACGACGAACCGAGGGGTCACCAGCCGCGCTGGTCGGGTATTCACCATCCGACGCTACCGGTGGCTGATCAAACGGGACGGTGTGTACCGTGGGCGGTTATGAGCCGTCCTCGATTTCACCTCGCCATTCCCGTGGCCGACCTCGCTACGGCCAGGTCCTTCTACCGTGACACGCTGGGCTTCCCCGAGGGGCGATCCGACACGCACTGGGTCGATTTCAACATGTTCGGTCATCAACTCGTGATCCACGAGGTGCCCACCGGTAGTGGCGTAGCCGGCACGAATCCGGTCGATGGAGACGACGTTCCGGTTCCTCACTTTGGCGCGCTGCTCGAACAGGACGACTGGTTCACGTTGCGCGATCGACTCGTGGCTGTGGGCACCGAATTCGTCGTCGAACCACACATCCGGTTCGAGGGCGAGCCAGGCGAGCAGCACACCATGTTCTTTCTCGACCCGAGTAGCAACGCTCTCGAGTTCAAGTCCTTCGCCGACGACACCAACGTTTTCGCGAAAGAGTTCGGCCGATAGAGCAGTTCAGCCGATAGGGCTAAGAAAGTTCGGTTGGGAAAAAGTCGGCCAGGTCAGCGCGGATCTCTTCGGGCGTGGTGCGGGTGTCCCAGCGAGCGACCGTGTGCCCCTGCGGATCGACCAAGAACTTCTCAAAGTTCCACGCAATGTCGGCCGAACCGCCAGTGCCAGGCTGCTCGGCCTTCATGGCCTCATAGAGAGGTGCCGCTCCGTCGCCGTTCACTTCGAGCTTGGCGAACATAGGGAAGGTCACTCCGTAGGTCGAAGACGCGAACTCGGCTATCTGTTCGTTCGTGCCCGGCTCTTGACCACCGAACTGATTGCAGGGGAAGCCAAGAACGGTGAGACCCTCAACTTCGTCATGTAGCGCACGCAGACCTGCGTACTGAGGGGTAGCCCCTCAGTTGGTCGCGACGTTGACGGCGAGCAAATATTGGCCGTCAAAGTCGGCGAAGCTCACCTGCTCTCCATCTATCGATTCCATCTGGATGTCAGCACGATTCATAGCGGTCCCTATCGGTAATGGCTACAAGACTAGCGACTTAGCCGCCGGCACAACTTCCGACGATCGTCCGCGGGTCGAAGGCCCCCGCGAGCATGCCATTTGCTTCGACCACGATTGCGTGAGCGTGCCCAAACGAACCGTTGCCAGCTTCGAGGCGTTCAATTCGATGGCCTCGATCGGTGAGCACACGTTCCCAGTCAGTGAGGGAATCTCCTTCAACCGCAACCGACAAATCGAGCGGTGGCGACCACACACCAAAGCCAGTCGACCCACTGCGCAATATCCAGCGGGCAGCATTGATGACCTCCCCTGGAGTGTGGCCGTGATGGAAGAGTCGAACGATCATCTGCAAAACGATCTGCGGC
>CAZHUR010000516.1:0-2220 GCA_964535395.1 uncultured Acidimicrobiales bacterium | reverse complement strand
GAGTTAATCGTGCGCGTTCGGTCGCTGTGTCGTCGAGGAACCGTTTCCCAGCCTGTTGTTCAGGCGGCTGGCCTCACGATCGACCGGGCTCGGGCCGAAGTGCGGAGGGACGGCGTGCTGTTACCCCTCACGCCGAAGGAATTGTGTCTCATCACCCAGCTCGCGTCGAATGCCGGCACCGTGCTGTCGCGAGCCACCTTGATCGAACACTGCTGGGACGAGGATCACGACCCAATGTCGAACGTCGTCGACGCTCATATGGCCTCATTGCGTCGAAAGCTCGGAGCTGACAATCCCATCCAAACGATACGTGGCACCGGTTTCCTACTCGACGAAACAAACGCTGATTCGTGACACCGGGCAACGCGTCCACGCTCCAAGAGTTAAAGACACTACGAAGACGGATGACTGGGCTCATTCTGTTGACCGCGATCGCACTGGTCGCCGTGTTCGTCGTGGTCGCTATTCGCCTCGACTCAAATCTCCGTAGCGAAGCAATCGATGCACAGCTATTGGAGATCACCACCAACGCCGCACAGCAGTCCGGACTCGACGACCCCGAGGATGCCTTCGGCGCGCTTGTCGAACTGGGCGTCGCAAACCAGGTTGTGTATGCGTTCACTCAAGAAGTTAGCCCTGCGGCGATTAGAGCATCCAACCTGGCTGACGTCGTCCCGACAGAACTCGACCAAGACGTACTCATCGCAGAGACCATCCCTCGTCTACCCGATGACGATTTGGCCGAAATTCTCGAACTCGACGAGCCCTTCCCAAGCAGGGAAGAGATGGAGAGTCTCGTCGAGATAGAGCTGCTCGACGCTCCAGTCGAGGATCTCTACATCGACTTCGTGCTTTCCTTTGTCGAGGAAGAAGGCCTTGAATTGGAGTTGCCACTTCAATTCTTCCGTTCCGAATCGAGCCTGCTCGATGAAGACGAGGCTCGACAGGCCTTGCAGCAGGCGTTTGACGGGGAGCATGAAGAAGCCACGTTCGAAATCGACGGCGGACGATTGCTGGCTCGCGGCGGGCCCATTCAGTTTGGATTTGATGCCGAGGGGGCCATCGTTGCTGTCCTCGACCCCACTGACACACGGTCTGAGCACAGCGCTTTTCGAATCCGAATTATCGGCTTGGGAGTCTTGCTGACCCTCGCCGCGAGTATCGCTGCATGGTTCGTTGCGAGCCGCGCTATCCGACCTGCTGCTGTTGTTCTTGCCCGTCAGGAGCGTTTCCTGGCAGATGCTGCCCACGAATTGCGCACACCCATCGCCGCTATTCGCTCCACCGCCGAAGTTGGGGTAGGTGGTGACGAGACAGCCGCGCTCGAGCGGGTCGTTGGAATTGCCGAGCGCACCAGCAGGCTCACCGACGATCTCCTCACCTTCGCCCGCATCGACGCCGACCGATTGTCGCTTCGAACAGAACCAGTGCGCCTGGACCTTCTGGTCGACGCCGCTCTCGATGGCGACCCCGCATTCCGCCTCGACGCCGCCGAGTGCATTGTTGGCACCGACCCCCGACTCGCAACCCAGGCAATCAAAAACTTGCTCGCCAACGCGAAGAACCATGGTGGAGCGAGTCCCGAAACCCCCGCCGATGTCTCGGTTGGCAACGGGTGCGAGGTGCGGGTCCGAGACTACGGACCCGGTATCGACCTCGCCGTCGAGGACGCACTGTTCGAACGGTTCGGCTCGGGGCCTGCATCGACCGGGCATGGCCTAGGGCTACCGCTGACCCGCTGGATTGCACGCGCTCATGGAGGCGACTGCTACGTCGACACGAGCGTGCATCCTGGCACCCAATTCGTCCTGCGATTCGGCGAGTAGCGATTAGCGCGAGCTGTCGGTGCCTGGTCTGTGAGCGAGCGAGCTCTACTCAACAATGTCTTCGCGACGCATCACCGCATCAGCGCTGAGCGTCCGCGCTCCGACACCGACCAGCGGCACGCCGGGCACGTCCATACGCACCTCAACAACGACATAGGTCGACTCGACACTCGTCGAAACCGTGGCGCCATCGACGACGCGGGTAACCGCAGCGTTTGCCAGCGAACTCGCTGATGCTGGTTCGACCGCCGCTGCTCGAGCTCCTTCGCGAGCGGCGTTCTCGAGCTGTACCTGGGTCGACATCAGCTGCCCGATCCAGATGACGCCAGTAATGACGATGACGAGCAGCGGGAGGACCAGCGCAAACTCGACAGTCGCCTGACCCCGATCCCCC
>CAZHUR010000515.1:0-2223 GCA_964535395.1 uncultured Acidimicrobiales bacterium | reverse complement strand
GATAAAGGCGCTCTGGATTTCGAAGAACCCAAATGCCAGCCAGGCAATGATGGCGATAGCGACGATGCCGCCGCCGACAACGAGTGGTTTGTTCTTGAGAATGTTCATGTGGGTGAAATCCTAACTTCCCGTGATCTTCGATGCTGGCCCCCGAGATCTCAGGAGGCCCGAGGCGAGTGTCTGTAGCGATGGCGGGTGCTGTCCTCGAAGAGGTCACGACGTTTGGAACAACCTAGGTCATCGCTGACCACGTCTGGCGACGCCCCAGACCCGCACGTTCCAAACCTCGACAAGCCACCAGCAATCAGGGAGTTGCGGTGCAGCCGGTCCTACTGAAGATCTGCTGGGAGAAGACTCAGCCCGGGACTGCCGAGGCAATGATCGGAAACTGTGCCCTCAGAAATCGAGGTCGCAGTCGTCGTCGCTCCAGGCGGGCAACGGATCGCTAAACGCGGCCCAACCGGCGAACCCGAGCTCGATCTCTTCGCTGGTGAGCACGCACGAGTCCAACGCGGCGATGATTGCGTCGTGGTCCATGTCGACACCAATAAACACCAGCTCGGTCATGCGGTCGCCCAGCAACGGATCCCACCGATCATCGAGGTCGGCTTGCTCTTCCGGGTCCAGATCCCATTCTTCGCGTGGGATTGCTGCTATCCACAACGCTGCTGGCTCCAACGTGATCGATGCGCCAGCGTGGTGCCAAATCGCCTGGGTGTCGGGGCGTGTTGCCAGCCAGAAGAACCCCTTCGATCGCAGCACGCCATCCCACGATGAATCAGTGAGTAACGCATAGAGCCGACCGGGATGGAACGGCCAGCGAGACCGATACACGAAGTTCGTGATACCGAACTCTTCGCTCTCGGGAACATGTTCGCCGTTCAGTGCTTGCGCCCATCCAGGGAACGCACCCGTGATGTCAGGGTCGAAGCGTCCGCTGCCAAGCAGGGTGTCGACTGGTAGCCGCGCAAAGGGCGCGATTTCGATGCGGGCGGACGGGTTCAAGGTTTCGATCAAGGCCCGCACGAGTTCGGCATCGTCGGCGGTGACGAGGTCGGTCTTGGTCATCACGATCAGATCCGCAAACTCGATTTGGTCGACGATCAGTTCCGCCACGGTCCGTGTGTCCTCTTCGTCCCGCCCGATTCCCATCTCGGCCAGCTCGTCGATCTCGTCGAAGTGATCGAGTAGACGGTGGGCATCGACGACGGTGGTCATCGAGTCGAGATGGGCCCGTCCCAGCAGTGAGAGGTCGTCCTCGGTATCGAAGAGAAAGGTCGCCGCGACCGGCAGCGGCTCGCTGATGCCGGTTGATTCGATGACGAGATGATCGAACCGGCCTTCCTGGGCGAGTCGTCCAACTTCAATCAGCAAGTCATCGCGCAACGTGCAGCAAATGCAGCCGTTGGTCATCTCGATCAGGCGTTCTTCGGTGCGATCGAGCTGAACCTCGCCCGCGATCAGCGCGCCGTCGATGTTGATCTCACTCATGTCATTGACGATTACGGCAACCCGGCGCCCCTCACGATTGTGAAGGAGATGATTAACCAGCGTGGTCTTACCCGCGCCCAGGAAACCGGAGAGCACCGTGGTTGGCAGAGAACGGCTTCCAAAGGTTGCATCGGTTGACATCATGAGGCCTTTGTCAGTTAGGGGAGATGGTGTGGTCATCGAGGCGGTGCGATGTCGAACGCGACCGGCGATGGTCGATCAGCGTTGTCAGAAACTCACCCTCGATGTTGTGAGAATGAGTCTCATTATAGCTAGGCTTGGACTCGTGGCAAGGTACGACACGGATACCGATGTGTGCATCCTGGGAGCGGGCCCACACGGCTTGGCCGCGGCCGTGCACCTGCGCAAGGCAGATCCTGATCTGAACATCACCGTTCTCGACCCGTCGGGGGCATGGCTGTCCACATGGAACAACCAGTTCACCCAAGCAGAGATCGAGATGCTGCGTTCACCGGTCGTCCATCACCCCGATTCCGACCCGTACGCCCTCTCCGACTACATCGACGCCCACGACCTGCCACGATCAGGGTTTGCGTACGACCTCCCGACGAGGGCGGCGTTCGCTCAGTTCTGTGAGTCACTCATCGAAGACGCCGCGCTGGATTCCCCGCTGGCATCAGCTCCTCACTCCATCCGCAGTCGAGGTAATGAGCTCACCATCAAGGCCAAGGGAACAACGTTCTCCGCTCGTTTTCTCGTTCTCGCCACCAA
>CAZHUR010000514.1:0-2224 GCA_964535395.1 uncultured Acidimicrobiales bacterium | reverse complement strand
CCGTCAACTCCGTGGGTGCGAATCACAAACCACAGCTTGAGCGCACGGAATCTGCGACCCAGCGAAATCTGCCAGTCTCGGTAGTCGATGACCTCGCCAGAGTCAGTGGCGGTATTGCGAAGGTATTCGGGCACGACGCTGAGCGCAGCGAGCATGGGCTGGCGGTCAGCGACGTAGAAGAGTGAGCAATCGAAGTTGGTTAACAGCCACTTATGAGGGTTCAACGTGTAGCTATCCGCTCGCTCGAGACCGTCGTTGACAAACCGATACTCAGGAGCGACGGCTGCAACGCCAGCAAAGGCGGCATCGACATGAAGCCACGCCACATAGTCTTTGCACACGTCGGCAATGGCATCGACGGGATCGAACGCACCAGATGAGGTGGTCCCGGTCGTTGCTTGAACGAAGAACGGGCGTTTCCCCTCAGCAATGTCTGTGCGCATTGCCTCACTCAAAGCCGCCGGATCCATTGCGAAATTCTCGTCGCACGCGATCGAGCGCACCTGATCATCTCGAAGACCTGCGATCTTGCAGCCCTTGAGCATCGAGGAGTGAGCGTGCTCTGATGCGTAAGCTACGAGTTCGTCCCACCGAAACTGGCCGGCAACTCTTTCACGTGCTGCGAGGATTGCGACGAGCGCACCTGACGACGCTGAGTCCTGCAGGGTGCCTCCCCCGGCGCCGGTCGAGCGGAACCGTTCTGGCAGGCCGAGAATGTCGACCATCCAATCGAGCATGTGCGTTTCGAGTTCGGTGCAGGCCGGCGAAGTCGCCCAAAGCATGCCTTGCACGCCGAGTCCGGCCGAAAGCAATTCGCCGAGCACCGATGGCGGTGAGGCGTTGGCGGGAAAGTAGGCAAAGAAGTTTGGCGACTGCCAATGCGTGATTCCCGGGACGATCAACTCATCGACGTCGGCCATAATCTTTGACCACGACTCACCGGCTTGGGGTGCAGTTTCGGGTAGCGATGCCCGGATTGAACCAGGCTCTACTTGGCTGAGAACCGGAAGGGTCTCGACTCGTTCCCAATAGTCGGCGATCCAGTCGATGAGGTCATGTCCCGCGCGTCGAAATTCCTCATTCGACATCGGGGCTTCATAGGTCATGGCTGATTGAAAGCGCTTCTAGGAAGTTGTGCAACATGAGTGCTGTTGCGCCCCACACCGTGTCGCCGACGAGTTCGAAGAAGTGCATGGCAACCCACTCGTTCTCCCACAACCACTCTTCTGAGCGGTACACGCCGGGCGAAACAAGTTCTGCGATTGGAACGGTCAGAATCACATCGACTTCTTCGGGCGATGCGGCCAGGGTCGGCACATCCTCGAGTGTGGCGACGATCGGTTGCACGAGCGAATAGCTAGCTCCGGTCACAAACGAGTCAAGCTCACCAGCACGCTTCGGGAGCGTCGGGTCAAGGCCGATCTCCTCGTGTGCCTCACGAATAGCGGTGTGCCATAACGATTCGTCGGTCTCGTCCTTCGATCCACCGGGGAATGACACTTCTCCAGCGTGCTTTCGCATGTGTTGAGCGCGACGGGTCAAGATCGTTTCTGGACCGTCCGCACCGTCGTACAAGGCAATCAGTACAGCCGAACGGAGCCCTTGTTCGGCAGGGCGCGACACAGCCGGGCCGCGAACGACCTCAGAGGGGGTGTACTCGGCCAGCGCTTCGGCAATTTCGCCCAACGTCTTGGGACCCCAATATCCAAGCCAGCTTGGGGGTTCTCCCTCGCGGACCAACTTCGGGCGAGGGATCTGCTGCGGTCCGCCTCGTTGTGGCTGAACCATCGTGGCTATCCCGCGAGTTCGCTAAGGAGATCGGCGAGGCCGTTTTCCTTCAAGACTTCAAGCACGATCTCCGGGCGAGTCTTGCCCTTCTCCCACCCTTCCCAGGATTCCAGCATCGTCGTCACTGCAGCACCATCCTGATCGGCGAGAACCTCGGGGAGAAATCCGGTCTTCAGGTATGACATCGTGCGGCCTGGCATTTCGGTCTCGCTTACCCAGTCGTTGAACTGGTCGAGCAGCTTGGCGGGCGCTGGTGCTGGGCGTTCTTGGGTGTTTTCCACCTCGTCAGACTACCCTCGGAGTTCGCGAGCGGTCTTCTCGGCCACGGCCTTTCGAAGTGCGATCGTATGAGGTCCTTCGGTAAAGGCTCGATCCCCCACCGCTGTGACGGTGAGCGTGTCTCGGAGGGTGGACATGACAAAGAACTCGCTCGCTT
>CAZHUR010000513.1:0-2226 GCA_964535395.1 uncultured Acidimicrobiales bacterium | reverse complement strand
TCTTTAAGGTACGCCCCGACGATTTCCAAACCGCTCTTGAGAACCTTGGGGGCCTTGGAGAGCTGCGCAACCAGTCGGTGACAACCGACGATGTGACAGAACGAGTCGTCGACCTCGAAAGCCGTATCCAAACCACCGAACTCGGTGTGGAACGCCTGCGTACCGCAATGGAGAACGCTGACGACATCAACGCGTTCGCCACGCTCGAACAACAGCTGCTCGCCCGTGAGAGCGATCTCGAAGTTCTGCGAGGAACACTCCGCACCCTCAGGGACCAGATCGACCTGTCGACCATCACCGTCACCTTTGTTCAGGACCGTGTCGACAATGCCATCGGTGTTCGATACAGCAACTACGAAGGTATCGACGCTGGTGCACGTTGCCCAGGAACCCAGAACAACAGCTTCGATGCCGAGGATGAAGTGACCATCTGCTTCGAGATCGTAAACGAAGGTGATCAAACCCTCACCGACATCACCTTGACCGAGACCGCTCTTCAGATCGAAGACCTCGACGATCTCACCGTGGTCTTTGGAGACCCCGACGACCTTGCTCCCGGCCAATCGGTCATGGTCGCGACCTCACTCGAGACGGAACGCACCCTGAACCTGCGGGTCAACGTCACCGCAACACCTACCGACGGAACCTCGACCGAAGCTGCTGGCCCAGTCGTTCGAGCCACGACCAGCCCGCAGCTCTTCGTTCAAGAAGCTGCAACCGTCGCCGGCTTCGGTGACGGGTTTGAGTCGGGCGCCGCCGTGCTCGGAGCAGTGTGGCAGATTACCCAAGTGCTCGCTGGCTTCTTTATCCCACTTCTCATCCTGGCCCCAATTGCATGGCTTGTCTTTGCTGGCCTGCGCCGCATCTTCCGACTCCTCGGCACGAAGCGTGCCGCCCGCCGCCCGGCCACTCCCCCAGCGCCGCCTGCTCCACCAGCGCCTGGCACGTCGCCAAACTCGCCGCCCCCACCTCCTGGCCCTCACGGAGGAGACGACAGCGACGATGATGATGCCGATGACGACGATGACAGCGACGCCCAGGATGATCGTGAAGTTGTTATGGCCGCCGGTCAATCAGCACCATCCAATATCGAAATTTGAAGTCTGGTGCTTCCTAGGGGCACAGGATCCTTCAAATTTCAGTAGTAGCGTTGAACGCGAGTGAGTAAACGGATTCGCATACCCAACACCTTCCAGCCAGTCGACGATGCTGTCGACGAGGCATGGGACACCATCCGGGAGATTCCTGGCGCTGACCGCGTGTTTTACACCGCCTCAGAGGCAGCGAACTTCTCCCGGATCTGGCACGCACTGTCGCTCGCCCGGGCGATCGCAACACGCGATCCTCGGCGGGCGATTGCCACAAGCGCAGCGCTCGGGATTGAGGCAGCGCTGGTGAACGGACCGATCAAGTCGCTCTTCGAGCGAGAACGGCCCGAGGTCGAAGAACGACCAATGAAGTTGCGTAAGCCAAAGACGTCGAGCTTTCCGTCCGGTCACGCAAGCGCTGCGGTTGTCGCAGCTTCATTTATTACTCCCGGCATGGGCCCTCTCGGCAAACTCGCCGTGCGAGGGCTGGCAAGCATCGTGGCAACCAGTCGAATTCACGTACGCATCCACCATGCCACTGACGTTGCAGCGGGAGCTGCGACCGGTTGGGTTCTCGCCCGAGGTCTAAAGCCACTCCTTCAACGAGTGCTCTCTCGATAGAACCATCTGCCAGACTGGTCAGATGTCGAACGAGATCGAAGTGGAACGGCTGAAGCGCAAGCGTGAGATCGCGCTGGGGTATCGCATCTTTGCCAGCCTTCGCTGGGGCGATCTTGGTGATGGCCACATCACCGCCAGCGATCCCGAGCTGACCGATCACATCTGGCTACTCAAATATCCATATGGCTTTGAGCGTGCGACCATTGACGACCTTGTGCTCGTCAATGCCGACGGCTTTGTGGTCGATCTCGACGGCCACGTCGACAAAGACGCCGAGATCAATACCACCGCGTACAACATCCATCATCCAGTCCACGAAGCACGTGACGACGTGGTCGGGGTTGCACATACCCACACTCAATGGGGCACGCCCTTTTGTGCAACGGGAAGACCGATTACTTCGATCACGCAAGAAGCATGTTCGTTTCATGATCAGTGGGCGATGTTCGACGATGAAGAGGTCCAGATCCTCAGCCGCGACGGTGGGGTCCGAATCGCCGAGGCACTTAACGACAAG
>CAZHUR010000512.1:0-2229 GCA_964535395.1 uncultured Acidimicrobiales bacterium | reverse complement strand
GCTCCGACCCGGAGCGGGTCGACACAGGTCGTGTTTCGGCGTGCCGTGTCGTTGGAGCGGGAGCGACCCGTACCGTCCTTCGTTGCGATCCGGCAATGGCCGATGCGCTGTCGCCGCTGACTTCTGCTGAGGGGTCGCTGACCGACGATGACTTCCTGTCGTGGTCGACCGCAAACGGAGCTGCGGTGTTGGGCCGCTCGTTGATGAAGACGATCGATCGGCCGGTCGATGTGCCGACCCGGACAGCGCAGCGCATGAACTGGCAAAACGCCGACCACATCGCGCAGATCGAAGGGTTCATCGCAAACGTTGATGCCGATGATCTCGACGAGGCAGAGATCGAACGAGACGACCTCGACTCACTAGCGGTCTGTCTGCTCAACGACTCCGGCCAGATGCAGGCGTATGCATCAGCGAGGCCCTTCGACTGGACGCCGAGCTTTGGCGACATCGGCATCGCCGTCGCTGCAAATGTGCGTCGTCAGGGAATCGGCACCACCGTTCTACAGCGACTCGTTCATGACGTGCTGAACCCCGAGGGAGTTGCGCCCCTCTATCGGTGCGACCCAGACAACATCAGCTCTGACAGACTCTCAGCTTCAGTCGGCTTCGAAACAGTCCTTGAACTTCTCGTGGTGGAAGTGGCCTAAGAGCCTGTTGCGCCTTTGACAAGGTGCCGTCTACCTTTGAGAAATATGGCCGAATCAGCACACTCCGCGCGAATTCGCGAGTGGGACAAACTAGCCGCCGACAGTGGTCTGCCAAACGAGATGGTCAAGTTGGCGCGCAAAGCGGCCCACGCTGGCGACCTGGCCCAGGAGCGTTACTGGTACGAGAAGGCCGCTGATCTTGGACACATCGACTCGATGGGCTTCCTCGCCTTCCTCGCAATGGGGGAGGGCGACGAAGAACAAGCCTTCGCCATGTGCAAAAGGGCGGCCGACTATGGCGACGCCGGGGCAATGCTTGCCCTCGGTGCTCGAGCTCAGAGAGCCGGCAAATTCAAACGCGCCCGGAAGTGGTATCGGAAGGCGGCCAAGCGGGGAAACACCGAAGCCATGTGGAGGAGCGGATCGCTCGAGGACCGTGCCGGCAATACCGATCGGGCTCGCGATTGGTTCTCCAGGGCAGCCGAACTCAACCACACCGACGCAATGTTGAGTCTCGCCGACCTCGAACAAAGCTCCGGCAACACCGCCCAAGCCCGAGTCTGGTATCGCAGAGCCGCCGGCTTTAACTAATCGGGCTCACTGGCTGTTCAGGGTCAGCTTCCGATAGAGGATCTCAGGGCCATCGAACTCGATGTAGCAACCCTGTAGATGGCGCATTCCAGTGGTCAGGGCGTAGCTGTTACGTCCGTGCAACAGGCGCCTGTTGTTCATCATCATCACGTCGCCAGCGCTCAGTAAGAAGGTCGCTCGCCGTGCTGGATCGTTGAGAAGCTTTCGCAGGCCAGCGCGGGCCCGATAGAACACGTCGAGCGTGTCGGGGTCGACAGCGTCGACAAAGTCGACCCGGTCGCTGTTGCGAATGCCGAAGAAGCTGCCGTCTTGTTCGGTTTCGAGGATGGGTGCGCGGGTGCTGAGCAGTTCGTTTTCGTATTGGTACCAGTAGCTGACCATCGTGCTGGTGAGCACCTCGTAGCCCTCCGGGTCGAGAGCGGCGTAATCCTCGGCGGCAGCCTTCCCGTCGACGAGGGTCGATTCTCCGCCCGTTGCGTCGTTTACAAGACAGTGCAAGAACTGGATGCTCGGGACGGGCCTGCGGTAGGGGTTGTCGGTGTGTGCTTTGAGTTCGAGCGGCGTATAGGCAAGGTCGACTGGGTTGGGTTTGGAGAAGACGTCGAAGAGCAGACCGAAGTTCGTCTCCCTCACCGGACCGAACCGGCCGGCGATCTGTTCGAGCGAGCCAATCTCGGTCGACGCCTTGCTGAACACCACAAATCCGTGAGTCCAGAAGGCGTCAAGCGCTGCGTGAAGGGATACATCGTCGCCTTCGGCTGGCCAGTCGAAACGAGGGAAGGGGACGGGTTCGCTCGCCCACGACACCGCAGCTGGAAGTGCTTCGGGTCGAGGCGCCCAACCAAGTTCTGCCGCCAGCGCCTCATGGTCGACGCGCTGGACGTGTTCGTCGGACCATGTGATGGTCGTCGATGTTCCGTTTGACTCGATGTGGACTGCGGTCAGGGCCGGGTCGATTTCGGCCGGGTCATACAAGCGCTGCTTGCTG
>CAZHUR010000511.1:0-2240 GCA_964535395.1 uncultured Acidimicrobiales bacterium | reverse complement strand
GTGCAGTTCGGGCCAAGCGCAACCGGGTCGTGGGCCAACAGGTTGGGTATGGAGTCCGAGATCGCTCCGGTCTACGCGTCGGTTCTTGGCACAGAGAACGTCACCACTCTCGATCTCGCAGCCGCCTACTCGACCTTTGCGAACCGTGGCGTGCAACACGACCCGGTCTTCGTGAGCGAGATCATCAACCCCGATGGCACAACCCTGTGGGAACACGAGCCCGAAGGCGAGCGTGTCCTCTCCACACAAACCGCCGATCAGCTCTCGTTCATCTTGGGTGAGGTCATCAACCGTGGAACCGGCCGCGACGCTGAGTTCGGACTCCCGGCCGCAGGCAAGACGGGAACAGCACAGAACTTCGCCGACGCGACCTTCGCCGGCTACACCCCAGACCTCGCAGCAGCGGTGTGGGTTGGCTTTCCGCAGGGTCAGATCTCGATGGTTCCGTGCGGCCAGAAGACGTGCACTGCTGAAGATCCGGGCACTCCTATCCAGGTCGCTGGAGGCACCTATCCGGCACAAATATGGCGAGAGATCATGACCGCGGCCCATGCCGACATCCCCGCTCGCGAGTTCCCAGAACCGCCCGTGAGCGCCCCACCGACGACGATCGTCGAAGTTCCAGATTCGGTTCAGGTTCCAGACCTGTTTGGTCTCACCGTCGAGGAGTCGGCGCTGCAGCTCGATGGCACATCGTTAGTCCTGTCCCCCGTTCTGATCGAAGACCAAACATTCGCTGCGGACACAGTCATCAACCAGTCGCCCCCTCCAGGCATCTCTGCTCCCGGAGGAACCACAGTGATCGTCGAGGTAGCGATCGCTCCCCTGCCGCCGACGGTTCCCGATCTCACGGGCCTCGACCTCGGGCCGGCTCGCAGGCAGATTCGCGCCGAAGGATTCACGAGCACGCACGTCTTCGTCGACTCCAATAATGAGTTTGTCCAGGCGGCCAACTCAGCAGACGCTGTCGTTGTGCGTCAAGATCCTGCACCTGGAACGGTCGGCGAAGCAGGCACGACGGTCAATATTGTGCTCCAGTTACAAGAGTGAGTTCTTTGAGCCCCCAAGACGAACCCCGCGAAGACAACAGTGACATGCTCGAACCCCTGCCCGAGGGCATGGGAACAACAACGCGCATTCTGGCGATCGTCTTCATCATCGTTGCCATTGCGTTCTGGATCTTTGCGTTCAGCCCGTGGGCACGGGACATCTTCCAAGCGCCAGACCAGATCGCCGACGAAGCTTTCGTTGCCCGCATCGAGAGCACCTGCGCGGCCTCGGTAGCACGGCTGGATGCCTTGCCATCGCCACGGTCAGCTGACGGGCCGATCGAACGAGCCGACATCGTCGAAGACTCCAACGTCATCTTGACTCAGCTCACCGATGAACTTGCCGTACTCGACGGTGGTACCACCGATGATCAGCGGCTCATCAGCCTGTGGTTGCAGGACTGGGAAGTCTTGATTACCGATCGGGAAAATCATGTCGATCGCCTCCGAACAGAGGGCGACGTGCGTTTCCTCAACACGATCGTCGACGACATCTTTGTAGCCGAGCGAATGAACGGCTTTGCCCGAGTCAACGACATTCTGAGCTGCGCCCCGCCTGGGGACCTGTCCTAGGCCAACTCGTTGAGCAGCTCATCGGCTACTGCTTTGCCGGCTGCGATGAGACGATGGTGGCCTTCATCGAGGTCATAGTCGTCGAGATCGTCCAGACTGACCCACTTGATGTCTTCGCTCTCGTGGTTGCCAACCGGTTGGGCGCCTTGCGGAGCGATCACCACGAAACGTACGTCGTAATGCAAGATCGGCTCGGCACCCTCTGGGGCAACGTTGTGGATGTCGATGTCGACAGCAGGGTCGACGATCTCGAGGCCTTCGATGCCGGTCTCTTCGGTAGCTTCCTTCAGCGCGACGCGCGCGAGGTTGGCTTCGCCGTCGGCGTGGCCTCCGGGTTGGAGCCACCGCTGAAGCTTGGTGTGGAACAACAGGAGTGTTTCGGTTGCATCGGAGTTGAACACGAGGGCCGAACCAGTGAGGTGTCCGGGGGTGGTCGAACGATCGAGCGCTCCAGGTTCGAGTGCGGTCAGTTCGAAGAACTTGCGGCGTACGTCGGCCAGTGCTGGGACGTGGATCGGTGCAACGTGATGCCATGCCGCCCGCGCTTCAGACGTTCCAACGAGCGCCGGATCGTCCGTCCCAAATCTCTTGTATTCACGCATCACCAAACGGTACCAC
>CAZHUR010000510.1:0-2257 GCA_964535395.1 uncultured Acidimicrobiales bacterium | reverse complement strand
GTCGGGAACTGGTCGAGCGTTGCAGATTCAGCAGTCCGGTCGGGCCGCCAACGCTCAAAACGGGTCGTGCCTCTGAACCGGCCGTCGGTGGCCAACACGTACTTCACCTCGACCACTCGTTCGGGCCGCACGGGAACCCACGAGTGATCTCGACCACTCGCGCCGCTCCATCGATTCGGAGCACCCGGCATCGTGCCATCCTCATGAGCTTCCGGGTTCATCCACTCCGCCCACGGATGGTCGCCAACGTCGTCAAGTCGATACGGATCCATCTCGTCGAGGAGTTCAACGCGGCGCTTTGCGGTAAACGACGCAGCAACACCAACGTGGCGAAGATTCCCCTCATCGTCGAAGAGACCCAACACGAGGGAGCCAACGCCATCTCCACTCTTGTGAATTCGATAGCCGGCAACGACACAGTCGATCGTGCGCACGTGCTTGAGCTTGAACTGCACCCGCTTGTCTTGAACATAGTGGCCGTCGAGCGGTTTGACGATCAGGCCATCGAGCCCCGCTCCTTCGAGTTCGTGGAACCACTTCATCCCAAGCTCGTGGTCGGTCGTCATAGGCGCGAGGTGTATCGAACTTTTGAACGAACCAGCGAAGCCCTCAAGCACGCGCCGTCGCTCAGAAAACGGCTGGTCGAGAAGCGACGTGTCCGACAGAGCAAGAGCGTCGAAGACCACATAGGAAACCGGCGTCTTCTCCGCGAGCATGTTCACTCGCGATTCGGCGGGGTGGATGCGTTGACCCAAGGCATCAAAGTCGAGTGAACCATCGCGCTCAATGATCAACTCACCATCGACCACACACCGGTCAGGAAGCGAAGCTCGGAGCGGTTCGATCAACTCTGGAAAGTATCGGTTGAACGGCTTTTGGTTACGGCTCCCTAAGACGATCTCATCGCCGTCTTTGAAGACGATGCAACGGAAGCCATCCCACTTTGGTTCGAGCGCGAAGTCGCCATCGGGCAACGACTTAACCGCCTTTGCCAACATTGGCTTGATCGGCGGCATAACCGGAAGGTCCACGCCAATTGTTCTAGCAGGTCGCTAGTCGGAGTGAACCTCTTGGCGAAGGGTCGACTTCATGAGATCGGCCAGCGTGGACGTCGGTGGGGTTGGTGCACCGGATGCGGTAGCGGCGGCGGCTCCGACCAACATCGAAGCCTCGACCGCGGACTGAGAGTCGATCTTTTCGCGCAATTCTCGTTCTTCGACCAACAACAGGTCGAGTCGTTCTTGTGCCTCGGCAAGAACTACTTCGCTGCGTTCCTGAGCGCGTTCCTCGGCATCTTCGAGGAGAGCGTCGGCTTCTGCCCGTGCCTCGTCTCTGATCTTTTGGGATCGCTCTTCGGCGCGTTCGAGCATGGTCTCAGCCGAACCAATCCGGCGCTCGGCCTCCACCTGGGCTTCGGCAAGAATCGTCTCCGCGTTTCGCTCGGCGTCGGCCGCCTCTGAGTCCGCACGCTCTTGATCAGCAGCCTCGGCGTTCACCAACCGGCTCCGAACGTCACGTCGCTCACGCATCTCGGTGGCGACCTCACGGAGAAAGTCACGTACCTCGACAATGTCGTAGCCACGACGAGTCATCCGAAACGGCTGACGATCGATCTGTTCTGGAGTCAAGTGCATCTGTCGAGAGTCCTCAGTCGCGTATCTAGCGGTATAGACGATGATGCAACTCAAATGAGGAAAGTGCAAAGCGCGTAAAGTGGTGGGGTTACCACGAAGAACCACCTCAAGTGGCCTGTATTGGGTCGTGTACAGGCAGTGGGCCAAGATCGGCCTATGCAAGTTCACCTGATCGACGGCACCTACGAACTGTTTCGATACTTCTTCGCAGCACCAAAACATGCGACAGAGAGTGGCCAAGAAGTTGGCGCTGTGAGAGGTGTGCTCGGCTCGATGCTGCAACTTCTCGAGCAGGGAGCGACCCACGTCGGGATTGCGACCGACCACGTGATTCCGTCGTTTCGAAACGACATGTGGGACGGGTACAAGGACGGATCGGAGATCGATCCACTCATCGAGTCGCAGTTTCATCTGCTCGAAGATGTCTTGCGGTCCGCGGGATTCGTCGTATGGCCGATGATCGAGTTCGAAGCAGACGACGCTCTCGGGGCAGGTGCGAACATCTACGCCGATGATCCTCGGGTCCACGAGGTCCTGATCTGCACTCCGGACAAAGACCTTGCACAGTGCGTCTCCGATGAGCGACACATCGTTCAGTACGACCGACGCAAACAGGTTCGCTA
>CAZHUR010000509.1:0-2267 GCA_964535395.1 uncultured Acidimicrobiales bacterium | reverse complement strand
GAAGCACTCGGTCGTCCCAACGAGGAGTACCGCTACTACGAGTGCTGGCTCGTGGCTCTAGAGCGCTTGGTCGACCGCAGCGCCGGTGTGGGCATTGCCGAGATTGATCAGCGCTCCACAGAGTTTCTTGCCCGACCTGCCGGCCATGATCACGATCACGACCACGACCACGATCACGATCATCACCACCACTAACGACCCGAACACGGTCCAACAAAGGAGTACATAGTGAAAATCGTCGTCATCGGTGGAGGAGCGGGTGGTCTTGGCGCAGCGGGAGCTGCAAAGGGAGCAAACCCCGATGCCGAAGTGGTGGTCTACACCGAGTTCGCAGACGTTGCCTACAGCCCGTGCGGAATCCCCTTTGTGCACGGTAAAGAGATCGAATCGTTCGAGACCCTCTTCCTCGCAACCAAAGAGCAATACGTCAAGACGTGCATCGACGAGCACTACGAAACCACCGTCAACTCCATCGACACCGCGAACCGGACGATTTCTGTAGAGGTCGAAGGAGCTGTCAGCTACGACCGTCTCATTCTCGCCACCGGTTGGCTCTACGCCGATCCCGGTCTTCCGGGCAACGACCTCGAAGGTCTCTACCGAGTCAAAGACATCCGCGACGCCATGGAGTGGGACAAGGTCATCGAGCAGTCGAAATCTGCGGTGATCGTAGAATCTGGCTTTATTGCCATGGAGATGACCTCGGCACTACGCCACCGAGGCCTCGACGTCACGCTCGTAGATCCGGGTCCATACCCCATGAGCGATGTTGCCGACCCTGAGATTGTCGAACCGGTGCGTCAGCAGTGGGAAGACATGGGGGTCGACCTCCAATGGGGCAACAACGTCACTGCCTACCGTGGCAACGGCAAACTTACCCATGTCGAAACCGACAAGGGCGATGTCACAGCTGACATTGCAATCATCGGCACCCACAAGACGCCGAACAATCGGCTCGCCGAAGCCGCAGGCATCAAGACCGGAACAACCGGCGGAATCATCGTCGACTCGCACATGCGAACCTCGGTCGATGGCGTCTACGCCGCGGGCGACTGCACCGAGATCCCACACGGTGTATCGAACGTGCCTCTCCAAGGCTTGTCGGGAAGTCACGCCTATGCCCAGGGCAAGACCGCTGGTGTAAACGCCGGCGGCGCCGAGCGGGAATACCGCTCGGTCTATGTGCCGTGGGGCATGTTGGCAGGCGAGTGGATGCTCGGCGGCGTCTCCTTTGGCGAGGTCACAGCCTCAGCGCTCGGCTTGGAGTACGTCACCGGCACAGCCAATGGAATCACGCGAGCTCGCTACTACCCGGGCGTGAAACCAATCACCGTCAAACTGCTTGCCGACCCTGGGTCACGAAAGCTCATCGGCGGACAGATGGTCGGTGGAGAAGGAATCAAAGAGCGAGCCGACTTCCTTGCGATGATGACCCGCACCGGCATCCGAGTCGACCAGATCGCAAACATGGAGAACGTCTATTCCCCAGCGATCGGCGCCCTGAACGAGCCGATCGCAGTGGCAGCACAGAACCTGTTGGCGAACCTATGAAAGACAAACTCTCCCAGCTCCCGGAGTTGGCCAGCAAGGTCCCAGAAGCCGCAAGTGCGTTCCCGCAGTGGCTTCGCTCGAACTCGGAGTTCTACCTGCTGCAGGACAGCCAGGCCCGAATGGCCGAAAAGACCGGCATTGCCGGCCCGGCAGAACCACGGTCGTTCAAGGACAAGTTCTTCCGTCAAGTCTTTGCTCCGGTCTACCGGAAACTTCCATGGGAAGTTCGCCAGCGCACAATCCAGGCGCTTCCGGGCAGTCATCGACGGGATTGGCCGCCTCTCGAAGACGACGAGCGCCACGAGCCAGCGATCTAGGTGTCAGCTGGCGGACCGACCGATCGACCATCTATATCCAAGCAACCAACCCACCACAGAATGAGGAAATGAAATGCCCAAGACAGTAACTATCGATCCACCAAAGGAAGGCGACGTTCTCTTTAACGTCGAGGAGAAAGTCTTCCCAGATCATCAGGCTGAGCCTGGTGACAAGGCATATGTATTTATGCACACCGTCCCGTTTGAAGGCTCCGTTGGCTTGGTCAACATGCTCACCGCTACCCGCCTTCAGCGCAAGGGCTTCGACTTGACCTTCGTCTTGTACGGACCTGGCGTTCTCATGGCCTCAGCTACCCGCGGCTACCCAGCGGTTGGTTCCGATGCCTTCCCTGGCAACCTCGGATTCAACCGACAGCTCCAGACCCTGATGGACGAAGG
>CAZHUR010000508.1:0-2271 GCA_964535395.1 uncultured Acidimicrobiales bacterium | reverse complement strand
GCGTTGTGGCCGGTGGCCAGACCATGAACCCGTCTACCGAAGAGTTGCTCGCAGCGGTCAATGGGCTGCCCGCCGATGGTGTGATCATCTTGCCGAACAACAAGAACATCATCGCGGTGGCAGAACAGGTAGGTGCCGAAACCGACATGGCCGTTTCGGTGGTGCCAACCAAGAGCATCGTCGAAGCAATGGCCGCTCTAGTTTCCTACGACCCCGAAGCAGACCTCGAACAGAACGCAGCCGAGATGGCCGACGTGTTGGGCGATGTCGTTTCTGGCGAGGTCACCCAGTCGGTACGAGATACCACCGCCGATGGCTTCGAGATAGCGGTTGGTGACTGGCTTGGGCTGGCCTCTGGCAACATCGCTGCGGTCGAAGCCGACTCGGTAGCAGCGGCCGCAGCTGTCGTCGATTCGCTCGCCACCGACGATCACGAGATCATCACGATCGTCACGGGTGAAGACGTCGATCAGGGTGATGTCCTGGCCCTCGTTGCAAAGATCGAGCTGAGCCAGCCCGATCTCGAAGTTGAGGTACACAGCGGCAAGCAGCCCTTGTACCCGTTTATTATCGGCGTGGAGTGAGCACCGATAGTCAACCCTCCGTCGAGCCAACAGCTGCAAGACCGCCGCTGACTCTGCGCGACTACGCACAAATGGATATCTCGAGGCTGAAGGGCATCGGTCCAAAGCGGGCAGCGTCGCTTCAAAAGGCCGACGTGCACAACGTCCTCGACCTCCTTCGCTATTACCCGCGGCGCTATATCGACCGCACCAAAGAAGCAGCTATCCGCGATCTGCGCGAGGGCGAAGAGGGGATGGTGCTCGCCAAGATCACCCAGGTCGAGCTACGCCGAATTCGCGGCAATCGCACCATGGTGAACGTGAAGGTCTCCGACGGCACCGGCACGCTCGCTGTGACCTTCTTTAACCAGCCCTGGCGCGCCAAGCAGCTCTACGAGGGCTTAGACGTTGTCTTGTTCGGTAAGGCCGAGGTCTACCGAAACAACCTGCAGATGTCGTCGCCGATCGTCGATCTGATCGGCGACCAGACCGGCAAGATCGTGCCGGTCTACCCGCAGTCGGAGAAGGCCAAGATCGCGAGCGCCGATGTGGCGAAGTGGGTGGGCGAAGCGCTTCGTCGTTCCGTCGAGCGTACGATCGCCGACCCGTTGCCCGATTGGGTCCGCAAGGAGCAAAAGCTGATCGACCGTCACGCCGCCACGTTCTCAATCCACGAGCCCGAGACAATGGCCGAGGTAGCCCATGCCCGCCGTCGCTTGGTCTTCGACGAACTCTTTGCTATCCAACTCGAACTCGTTCAGCAGCAGCGCATTCGCCAAGAGACCGAAGTCGGTGTCGAGCACGAAGCGAACGGCTCGCTGACAGGCCAGATGGTCGATGGCCTGGGTTTTGACCTCACCGGTGCTCAAGAGCGGGTGATCGACGAGATCTTGACCGATATGCACGATAGTCATCCAATGCACCGCTTGCTGCAGGGTGATGTAGGTGCGGGTAAGACACTGGTTGCTCTTTATGGTTTGTTGACCGCGGTGGAGGGTGGCTTTCAGGGAGCGATGATGGCTCCGACCGAAGTGTTGGCCGAACAGCACGCTATCGGTATCAAAAAGCTGCTCGATGGCCTGATGGTCGAAGACACGGTGAGCCTTCTTCCCGAACGGCCGCTGCGCGTGGAGCTGATGTCGAACGGCGTTCCGCTAGCCGACCGCAAACGCATCCTCGCCCAAACACTCTCCGGTGAGGTCGACATCCTGATAGGAACCCACGCGCTTATCTACGACTCAGTTCAGTTCTTTAACCTCGGCATGGTCGTCATCGACGAACAGCACCGCTTCGGCGTAGAACAGCGCGCCGTTCTGCGAGCCAAGGCCCAGGGCGACAAGGAACCCGACGTGCTGGTCATGACGGCAACGCCAATTCCCCGAACGGCTGCGATGACCGTGTACGGCGATCTCGACGTGAGCGTGCTCGACGAACTGCCGCCGGGTCGCACGCCGATCGTCACCCATCACGCCGCTGGCGAACTCGAAGAGAGCGCGATGTGGGAACAGGTCAAAGCCGAGGTGGCCCAGGGTCGCCAGGCATATGTGGTCTGTCCGCTCATCGATGCGAGCGACAAGATCGAAGCTCGCTCCGCCACCGAAACCTACGACGAGCTCACCTCCGGCGTGCTCTACGGCCTTGAGGTAGAACTGCTGCACGGCCGCATGAGCAGCGCCGAAAAAGAAGAGGTCATGGCCCGGTTCAGAAA
>CAZHUR010000507.1:0-2276 GCA_964535395.1 uncultured Acidimicrobiales bacterium | reverse complement strand
CGCAGCCACCGCCCCACCAACGCTTCGGCGCGCAGTGGTGCGGGGTCGGAGTTGGATAGTGAAGCGACATGGTTTGCAACGTTGCGCTGATTGGTGAGCCGCGCGAGGTCGACGTGTTCTGCCTCGTCGACCAGGTTGACCCGCGCAGCTTTCAGTCGGGCAGTTAGGAGGTCTATTTCGAGGAGCAACTCAGAGCGTTCTTCGTCGGTCAGTGTCGAAAACGCGACGTCGTGGATCTCGTCAATAGCCGAGCCCAACTTTGCCGTGGTTTCTCTGAAAGACCCCGTCCTCATAGGGTTCACTATATCGAACATTTGTTCGAGTATCAACTTTTTCTTTGCGACATATCTCGCTCTTCAATTACTATACGTTTGCATAGTAATTCTCGATCGGACTCGTTACTTGAGTTCCAATAACCGACTTTTTGAGACTGAGCCCGTGGCCCGACCAAAGACATACAACAGAGAAGAAGCTCTCCAGGATGCGTGCGATGCCTTTTGGAAATTTGGCTACCGCGGATTGAGCGTGCGAGCGCTCGAGAACGAAACCGAACTGAATCAGTTTGCGATTCAGAAGGACTTTGGTGGCAAGCAGAGCATCTATCTCGAGGCCTTACAGCTGTACGTCGACGAGACCGAACGGTCGATCCTTGCCCCCATGAGAGAAGGTGGAATCAACGGCATTGAACACTTCTTTAGATCGCTAAGTGAGGCCAGCGCCTACGCATCGAGTCAGTGGGGATGCATGGTAGTGAACTTCGGTGTGGAGAACGCTGTTCTCGAAAATGGCGAGCTCGCTCAGATTGCAAACGAGTACTGGGACTCATTGTCTTCTTCGTTCCACTCTGCGTTGCGACGTTCCGATCGCGACGGCGAACTTCGTAAAGGTCTCGACCTCGATGATTCAACGAACGCTCTGGTCGTGGCCGCTGTTGGCATTCACACCGCCAACCGAATCGAGAATTCTCTGTCCGCCGGCACCCCGTTAGCGAGGCTGATCCTGCACACGATCCATTCCTGGAAGAAGGAGTAACCACATGGCGGACCCAACCGATCAAATCGTCCAAATTCCTGAGACGATGCACAAGTACTTTGGTGGAGGCGGCGAGATGGTAAAGCCAACGTCAGCGACCATCGAGTCTCTCGTCGAGACTGTGCCCGAGGGGATGCTCATCACCCTCGACTCGCTCAGGGAGCACCTGGCAGAGAAGCATGGAGTGCGAACCGCATGCCCCGCCGCGACGATGCGAGCCTTGGTAGAAGCATCAAAGGCCAACTCAGAACTCTGTTCCTGGCGAGTGGTCAAGAAGAACGGAGAACTACTGCCGAAGCTTCCGAATGGTCTCGATGGGCAGGCACAACTCTTGATGAAGGAAGGCCTTGAGATAGATCGCTCGAAAAAGGCACCATCGGTGGCTCGATTCGCCGATCGCTTACACAACCTTCACTGAGCGACCAACTAGAGGGGCGCCCGTCCTAGCGCAGCAAGCCGAGATCGGGGAGGTTGTTTCCAAGCGTCGGGAACGAACCGGAAACGCCGACCCGTCCGCGAACGACCTCGTCGAACGCCTTGCGGTAATCGGTGAGCACCGGTAGCGCCCGGCGGTTCTCGTCGCTGTCGGCAATGACGTCGGGATAGTCGTATCCAAAGACACCGCCCTGAACGCCGCCGCCGATAATGAACGACGTTCCGCCACGTCCGTGGTCGGTTCCAGCGTCGCCGTTCTCGTCGATCGTGCGACCGAACTCCGTCATGACGACGATGGTGGTTTCGTTCATCGCTGCTGGGCCCAGGTCGTTGACAAACGCGAGCAGGCCATCGTTCAATTCGGTCGTGAGTCGGTTGAACTCTCCATTGAGAGTGCCCTGTTCGGAGTGGTGATCCCAGCCCCCGAGGTTGACCGTTGCGGTGACGAGCCCGACGTTGGATCGGAGCAAGTTGGCAATGTCGCGCATGTCGCCACCAAAACTGGTGTCCGGATATCCAGACCCACCGTTTGCGTCGACCGCTCGCAATGCCTCTGCAGCAGTGAGCGTTGCCCTGCCAACCTGGTTCAATTGCCCTCCTCCTCCATGGAGCAGGTTGAGCGCTTCAAATGCATCGTTTCGGTTCGGGAACCCGTTGACACCAAAGTTGTTCAGGCGTGGCACCGACAGAGCGTCAAGACTTCCTCGATACAGCGTTGGGCTGTCCGAGGTGGTCGCTGCACCTGGCACCACTCCGCTCGCTGCTTGACCATTGTTGAGCCGAGTCAACCAGCCGGTCCGGACGTCGGT
>CAZHUR010000506.1:0-2293 GCA_964535395.1 uncultured Acidimicrobiales bacterium | reverse complement strand
CGCCGGCGAGCACCATCTCGGCAGCCATTTTCTTCTGTTCTTCGGTGCCGTAGGCCATGACAGCGCTGATCGCCCCCATGTTGGCCTCGACTGCGATACGACCAGTGACGCCACAGGCCTTGGCCATTTGTTCGACAACCAGCACGGCATCTAAGAACGAATGCCCGGGACCCCCATACTCCTTTGGCACGGTCATGCCGGTGAATCCGGCATCGCGCAACGCATGTACGTTGTCCCACGGATACTCCTGAGCCTCGTCGACATCAGCTGCTCGCGGAGCGATTACCTCGGTGGCAAGGGCGTTCGCCTTTGCCTGAATTGCCAACTGTTCGTCGCTAAGTTTCCAAGTCATGTCGTCTCCTCGGCGAGGTTAGTTCGGGTGAGGTGCACGATTTCTCTTTGAGCATTACTTCCACCGATACGGTGCAGGATCGGACCTAACTCATCGAGTGTCTCAATGGCGGCGATTGGGTCAGCATCGCTGGTGCGAAGGGCCGTGGCGAGCGGTCGAACCACTTCATGGAAGGTTGTAGCGTTCTCGTTGCTTTGCTCTGGATAGGCAGACGCAAGCCCGGCAAAGAAGTCCTCTGCTGCCCAATGGTCAGGTAGTCGGCTGAAGAGAAGCGCCGAATGCAGGTCGAGGAATCCGGTGGTGTGTCGCTCTGGCCGCGCTGCCATTGCATCAGCCAACGAATCCCATCGATCTCCAACATCGACGCCGCTCGCTTCAAGGCGCCACAACAGCGAGATCAGATCACTGAGACGAAAGGGGGTTGCAGAATCTGGGAGGCAACGGTCGTGGATGTCGAGAACTTCGTCAAACTCGCCGCGGGCGATCAAATGGAGCGCAAAGTGCCACCAGATGTGGACGGCGAGCCCGTCTTGAACCGACCATGTGTCCTGACGTTCGCGAAGAAAAGAAAGTCCCTCGTCATGACGACCAGTCTCGAGGTAGACATGAGCCAGGCAATGAGTCGCCCACAGATCTTGCGGGTCGACGTCGAGCGCCTGTAATCCAATTCGTTCGGCCTCGGCGAAATGGCACGCCTCCTCGAGTGAAAAGGCGTACTGGCTGGCGACCAGGTTCCACCCTGGGTCCGTATTGAACATTCCAACTGCCAGCGCGGACGAGGAAAGACGGTCCTCTACGTTGCCGACGTGGAGATACACGTCGTGAGCAAACCGGACGGCCGCAAAGTCTCGGGCTACCCGGTTAACCTCGTCCCACCGCTTTGCCGCAGCGGTGAACTCACCCGAAGCAAAGAGTCCGAGAGCTTCAACGTGGCCGAGTTCTCGAGCGGTGCTCGATCGCCTGGTGGCACGCTCGATATCGGCCTGAACCTCGGGTGTATCCGCAGGCGCTCCGCCCAACAGACGGTAGATGCCGCAAAAGACCGAGCCGAGCGCAAAGTCTTCGTCTGTCTCATTTGCTTCTACCAACGTGGCAAGAGGGTCGCCAACAAAGTGCAGAGCCTCGGTCCACGCGTCGTTCCATGCAGCGATCGACGCGGCGGTGCCGGCAACGGGACTCCCCCACGCATCGATATTCGCTGGTGTACTCAAAGTTGCACTTCAAGATGCTCGATGCCATTGACAAAGTTCGACTCGACATAGGCCGGGTCGCCAACCGATGTGAACGAAAGTCCCCGGTCGAGAATTTCGTTGATCAACTCTGCAATCTCGAGGCGTGCAAGCGATGCGCCGAGGCAGAAGTGCACCCCTCCGCCACCAAAGGCGACGTGGGGCGAAGCGAATGGTCGGTCGATCCGAAATTCGAGTGGAGCGGCGAACTGGCGCTCATCAAAGTTCGCTGCGCAATACCACATCACGACCTTGTCCCCGGGCGAAAGTTCCGTTCCCGAAAGCACTGTGGGCTCCATCACGGTGCGCCGGAAGTACAAGATCGGCGACGAATAGCGAATGACCTCGTCCGCTACAGCATTCAGCAGCGAGCGGTCCGAGCGCACCGCTTCGAACGCCTCAGAAAACTGCTGCAGGTGCAACCCAATATGAGCGATCGAAGCTCGGGTTGTTTCGTTGCCAGCGAAGATCATGAGACGGAAGAAGTTGGCGAACTCTTCTGTGGTCAACCGTTCGCCGTCGATCTCGGCTTCGAGCAGCTTGGCGATGAGATCGTCACGCGGATCGCCGCGACGTTTCGCTGCGAGCTCGGTTGCGTACTGGCTCATCGCGAAGGCAGCCGGACTATTGAATGGCAGCAAGCGAAGGTCGATGGTGTTGCCAAACGCATCTGGGGGCAGCGGTTCACCTCCGGTACCGGCCACAAGATAAT
>CAZHUR010000505.1:0-2300 GCA_964535395.1 uncultured Acidimicrobiales bacterium | reverse complement strand
GGCAGCGATCAGTGGGGCAACATCGCCCAGGGCGTCGACTTGATCAGACGCCGCGAAGGAAGCAAGGTGAGTTGCATCAAGAAGCGCTCGACGTCTCGGTCGTCGGTGTTGGTCCAGTACTGATGGAACTCATATGGAGAGGTCAGCTCGGCATCTAACCAGATCGCACCCGACACGCTCTTGCCAAACTTCTGTCCATCGGCACGAGTGATCAGAGGCCAGGTCAGGCCGTGGGCCTTGCTTCCTTCTCGGCGTCTGATCAAGTCGACGCCTTGGGCGATGTTGCCCCACTGATCACTGCCGCCGATCTGCATCTCGCAGTCCATGTTGGTGTTGAGCCAGTGGAAGTCCATGGCTTGTAACAACATGTAGGAGAACTCGGTGTAGCTAATGCCGTGCTCCCCTTCCATCCGACTCTTGACCGAATCTCGGGCGACCATTTGGTTGACCGTGACGTGCTTGCCGACGTCGCGCAAGAAATCGAGCACCAACATGTCCTTGGTCCAGTCGTAGTTGCTGACCAACTGGGCGCCCTTGTCGAAGTCGACGAGACGTTCTACTTGAGAGCGGATGCCAGCGATGTTGGTGGCGAGTGTGTCCTCGTCGAGAAGGTTCCGTTCTTCGGAACGGCCGCCAGGGTCGCCGATCATGCCCGTCGCTCCTCCGACCAGCGCAATCACATTGTGGCCGGCATCTTGGAAACGTCTGAGAGCCAAGATGCCGACGAAGTTGCCAATGTGCATGCTCGGCGCTGTTGGGTCGATGCCGTGATAGAGCGTGATCGGCCCGGCCTCGAGGCGCTCCCGTAAAGCATCTCGGTCGGTTGTGTCATGGACGAGACCGCGAGTGATGAGGTCGTCGAGGAGCGAAGCATCTGCCATAGCCCTCGAACGTTATCGCTAAACAGGGCTCTCAGAATCGCTTTGCTCTGTGAATGCGCTTTTTGCGCCAGATCGACCAAACTAGGGCAATGCGTCTTTCCGGACGGCGCCGCCGCATGCTCGTCATGTTGACGGTCCTCTCCATCATCTCGACAGCGTGCTCCTGGCAGACCCGCAATCTCGTACCTCCGGTACCCCAGGTCGCGCAGACTTCAGAGATACTGGCGCGCGACGGTCGGTTGATCACCGAACCTCCTACCGATGAGAACCGAACGGTGGTCTCCATCGACGAGATCCCCGAAGTGATGCGCAATGCGGTGATCGCTATCGAGGACGAGCGCTTCTACCTCCATGACGGCGTCGACCTGAAGGGCCTCTTTCGTTCTGCCACTCGCGGCGTCACTACCGGAGGGATTTCCGGCGGTGGTTCGACGATCACCATGCAGTACGTCGGCAATGTGTTCCTCGACCGAAGCCAGCAGACCGCTGAACGCAAGCTCGAAGAGATTGCACTCGCACGACAGTTCGAGAACAACTTCTCCAAAGACTTCATCCTCGCGGAGTATCTGAACTGGGTCTTTTTCGGTGCTCGGTCCTATGGCATCGAGGCGGCATCACAGCAGTACTTCGATGTATCGGTCTCACAACTGACACTCCCCCAGGCAGCGCTGCTCGCTGGTCTGATCCAGCAACCGAGCCGGCTAAACCCATACAACAACCCAGAGGGCGCCCTCGGACGACGAGAAGTCGTGTTGAACGCAATGTTGCGCAACGACTTCATCACCGCTGAAGAACACGCCGCTGCTGTGGCCGACCCGCTCGTGCTGGCTCCAGAGTTCCGCGAGGAAAGCGCGGAGTACCCAGCAGCTCACTTCGTCGAAGAGGTCAAGGAATGGATCCTCACGGGCCAGTTCATCACCGAGGAATGGGCCGACGAGAACCCGATCCAAGCAGCTCAGCTATCTACCTATCAGGGGCGTGAAGATCTACTCCTGCGAGGAGGTATTCGAGTTCGCACCACGGTCGATCTCGATCTTCAGGCACAAGCCGAGGCCGCCGTTGAAGCAATCATCCCTCAAGGCGAGAACCTGCCCGACGCGTCGGCTGTCGTGATCGAGCCATCAACCGGCGAAGTGCTCGCCATGGTCGGCGGGCGCGACTTCTTCGGCGAATCGGAATTTGCAAACGTCAACCTCGCTACCGGCCTGGGGCGACAAGCCGGTTCGTCGATGAAGCCGATCCTGCTCGCCGCAGCAATCGAACAGGGCATTTCGGTGACCGCCGAGTTCGATGCACCTCAAACTCTGTCGCTACAACCCCCCGACCTTTCCGAACCATGGAATGTGCGCGGCGGATCCTCCACTGGAGTCTCCAACCTGATCGATGCAACCGTGTGGTCCCGCAACACCGTGTACGCAC
>CAZHUR010000504.1:0-2304 GCA_964535395.1 uncultured Acidimicrobiales bacterium | reverse complement strand
ATCAAGAAGTGTCCCAAGTGGTTGGTACCCAACTGCATCTCGAAACCATCAGCGGTCTTCTGCTGAGGAGTTTGCATGATTCCGGCGTTGTTGACGATGGCGTCGAGCCCGTCGGCAGCTTCTCGAACCGCGTCAGCGGCTGAGCGAATCGATGCGGTGTCGGCCAGGTCGATCTGGATGAAGGTCACCTCGCCTGAACCCATTCGGTCCTCGAGCCTCGCCACTGCCGAACGGCCCCGACCTTCGTGGCGGGCCCCGACCAAGATGTTCGCGTTCTTTGCCTTCAGGTACACCGCTGCCTCGAAGCCAACGCCGGAGTTTGCTCCGGTAATGAAGTAGGTCTTTCCGGTCAAATCACCGAGTCGGCTCGGATCCCAATCGTCGAATCCGCTGTCGAACAGAGTTGGCATGTGAGGGTCCTTGAGTGGCCTGTGTTGGGAGATCATCCTAGTGACGTTGAGCACTTTGCGAGTTGGGTGTGACAAGGTCGTGGTCAGCCAATTGATTGTCTGGCGCTCATCGCGGCTAAACATGTTTCGTGTCGCAAGGTCCCGCTTCCGCCGACGATGTTCTCATCGTTGGTAACTTTTCCGACGACCCCTTCGCTATCGATGTCGCATTCGCGTTCGGTCAGTCCGAAGACATCTCTGACCTGATCAGCATCAAGACGTTCGCGAACACCGAATTTTGCCCTCGCTTCATTAGCGACGAAAACGACCTCTCGGCGATCGGCTCGCAACTCGAGGGCAAGACGGTGGTGATCGTCAGTACAACCAACCGAGTCACCAGCCGCAATAACTTGGCTATGCGCAACATGCTGCTCGCCCGCGCCGCCAAAGACAACGGGGCAGCTGCTGTGGTCTTGGTCGAACCCGATCTTTTCTTCAGCGCCCAAGATCGAGGACCACGGCCAGATCAAGGTCAGACCACCTTCGAACGCGACGCTGCTGACATGAAGAAGTTCGACGGTCAGCCATTCTCGGCCCGACTCTACGCCGAGATGCTCAAGCTGTCCGGAGTCGATCGGGTTGTCACTGTTCACAACCATTCGGTGTCGGTTCAGGCCGAGTTCTCACGGGTGTTCGACGGCAACTTCCACAACTTGATTCCGTATGACATCTACGTCGACTACCTGCGACAGTCCAACATCATCGATATCTCGTCAGACGGCGAGGGTCTTGCTCTCTGCGCTCCCGACAAAGGCGCCCGCGACTTCGTCATGGAGATGTATGAGCGGCTGAACCTCCCCGAGGCAAAGTTCATCATGCTCGACAAAGAGCGCTCCGGTGAACGAGACGTCGAGATCACCTTGCATCCCGACTCCGACATGGCGTTTGACGAGATTCGTGGATACGACATCGTGCTGTTTGACGACATGGTCCGAACCGGCTCGACCGTGGTCTCTTCATGTGAGTTCATTCAGAAGGTCATTCCGAACCGAGTCGTATTCGCCGTGACGCACTTCTATGCAAGCGATGAAGGTCGGGAGAAGATGGCCAACCGGGCAATCGACGAGATTCTCACGCTCAACACCCTTCCGCCGATCCTCAACCGGGACGTGCAGGGTCGTCTTCGCAAGAAGCTCGTCGTGCTCAAGATAGAGATCTGGCTGGCGCGGCGCCTCGCCGAGATCCTCGGTGTGCCGGCGCCGGCCGAACGAAGTTCGTATCGCATCGACATGTCGTCGAAGAACCCACGCTTTATCCGCAAGATCCACGCCAACGACGAACTACCAGGCCTTCGCCAAAGCCCACTGCCAGGCTTCTAATTTCGGGCTAGTTCGTCGCTCGCATCTTGTTGAGTTCACGTCGGTATTCCTTGACGTTTTCGAGCTTGATGTCTTCATAGCCGCGCACGATGTCGGGAAGTTCGGCGAGGGCAACGGCATCGTCGAGCGTTTCGGCTGAAAGACCTCGCAAGGTCGCCACGATGGCGCTGCGATACTCCTCGGCCAGTTCTTCTTCCACCCGACGAACTTCGGCTTTGGCGAAGAGGTCGAGTGGAGTTCCGCGCAATCGCTTGCCCTTTGCGAGAGCTCGAATCGCTGGAGTCGCCCACGTTCCAATGCTGATCTTTCGGTCGATGCCGAGCGCTCGAAGCGCTGGCGGGTGTAGTTTCCACGCCACTGCACCCGTCGTGCCCGCAAGTTCGTTTGCTTCGCTCAGACCTTCGTCGAGCACCATCAGTCGAGCTACTTCGTACTCATCTTTGTATGCGGTCAGTTTGAAGAGGCCGGCTGCAACAGCGTCGAGCAACGTGTCGCCGTCGTGGATTGAACGCTCCGCGGCCGCCACACGATCGAGC
>CAZHUR010000503.1:0-2307 GCA_964535395.1 uncultured Acidimicrobiales bacterium | reverse complement strand
GTTCTTCCATGGCGGCGATGGATTCTTTCAGGTGTGCGATGGCCATGGCCGCATCATCGAGGCAAACAAAGCCTGGTGCGATTTGCTTGGCTTTACCGAAGAGCAGATCTTGTCGGTCGATGCATGGGAGCTCATCCACGAAACCGACCGAATTGAGCGTCCAGAGATCGAGCACCAATTGCGCCTGCACGGTCGGGCAGAACCGACCTTCCGCGTCCGTTCTGCCTCAGGCGAGTATCGCTCTATTCGCTGGACGCTGCTGTTCGACCGGACCACTCGCCGATGCTTCAGCACCGGCCGCGACATCACCGACGAGCTCCAGGCACAGATCGACCTAACGCGTCGCGCATACTCTGACGACCTCACCGGTCTAGCCAATCGCACAGCATTGTTAGAAAATCTTGAACGGTGGCTCGGAGGTCCATTCCATCCCGCGGTGCTCTTCTGCGACCTCGATCGCTTCAAGCGGGTCAATGACTCACTCGGCCACCATGCAGGAGACGTGCTGTTGCAGTCCTTGGGGGCGCGCCTATCGGCACTACTCGAAGGACCCGACGCGTTGCTTTCCAGATACGGGGGTGACGAGTTCGTCATTCTGCTCGGCGCCGCGACGACAAACCGAGCCATGGAAACCGCGACGAGGGTCCTCGAAGCACTCGAACACCCCTTCGATGTGCTCGGCCACGAGATCTATCTCGCAATGAGCATTGGCGTTGCTGTTGCTACGCCCGAGCTGACCGTCGACGACGCCGCGAGTCTGATCGGGAAGGCCGACGCCGCGTCCTATCAGGCCAAGCGAAACGGCTCGAACAGCACCGCACTTGCTGGATCATCGGAAGCACGGTCACACGTAAGCCGTGTCGAGATCGAGGAAGCGCTGCGCGCCATATTGACCCAAAAGGAGATCGAGGTCGCGTACGACCCGGTTCTTGCCCTCCCATCTCGCTCGGTCATCGGGATGGAAGTACACCCGGTTTGGCCCACCACCATCGGGGTCGAGGTAGATGACAACCTCTACCGCAAGATCGCTGAAGAGTCTGGCTTCATGCCCGACATTGGACTTCTCGTTGCACGCAAAGCCCTCGCGGACATGGCCACCCTCACAGCCGACGGCACGCGCCTCATCCTCGGCCTACAGTCGTCATCGGCAGAGTTGACCTTCTCCGGCTATGCGAAGAGACTCGCTTCCGAGATCGCAGCTGCTGGCGTCGACCCCGAACTCGTAGCGGTCAATCTCGACCCGGAGGCGACCATTACCGCTGCCGAAATTCGACCACAGGTCGATGTCTTGCGTACGTACGGCATCAAGGTAGTTCTGAAGCAGTTCGGCTCTCGGTTCTCATGCCTCCAGCGACTTCCAGAGCTGGAAGTAGATGTGATCACGATCGATCAAGAGTTGATCAACGACCTCGGAAGCTATGAAACCAGCAGCAACCTCGTGGCTTCGCTCGTGCAGCTCTTTGTCGACATGGGTCACGACGTCGTTATTGAAGGTGTGATCACATCGGAGCAGGCCGTCCAAGCGGCCACCCTCGGCGCTCGCTTTGGCCAACCATCAAAGCAAGATCCTATGGTTTCGCTCGAGGAGATTGCCGCTGGAGTCGCCCAATGGGCCCCGCGCAACCTCGCTGCCTAACCACCTAGCTAGCGGCCGGAAGCTTCACCGGATCCGAAAAGGAGACCGTCGAGGCCGAGGGTGATCCCCGGCCGTTCGGCGATGTTTCGCACTGCGAGCGTGACACCACCCATAAACGACTTTCGGTCGAGGCTGTCGTGTCGGATCGTGAGCGTCTCGCCCTCGAGTCCAAAGATCACTTCCTGGTGAGCGACCATACCGACCATCCGAACTCCATGGACTCCCACTCCCCCAACCTTGCCTCCGCGTGCACCAGGAACGACTTCGTTCTCGGTGGGATCAGCTTCCCATGCGGTGCCCGATGCCTCCTTGGCCGCCGCGACTCGGTGTGCGGTCATCATCGCCGTGCCCGAGGGTGCGTCCTTCTTTGCGTTGTGGTGATACTCGACGATCTCGGCGGTACTGAAGTGCGGAGCTGCCATCTCGGCCATTCGCATCATCATGATCGCGCCGATCGCAAAGTTCGGAGCGATGAGCAGATTGCTACTCGTGAAGCTCTGTTCGAAGCCAGCGAGATCGTCGTCGGTGAAGCCCGTCGTGCCGACGACCGCGTGAACACCGTTTGCGGCACACCACGCGAGAACCGTGCGACTCGCTTCGAGCACGGTGAAATCTACGATCACATCCACGGTGGACGGGTCGAGTTCGTCGACGCTGGAATGGTGCTCGGC
>CAZHUR010000502.1:0-2307 GCA_964535395.1 uncultured Acidimicrobiales bacterium | reverse complement strand
ACGAGCAAAAGGTCGACACTCACTTAGGAGACGTGCCATTTCGCGGGATCGTCGACCGACTCGAACGGTCCGAAAGCTCCCCAGATTCAGCGTTGATCGTCAGCGATTACAAGAGCGGCAAGGCTCCCTCACCAAGGTTTGCCGATGGCCGTCTCGAGCAGGTCCTGCTCTATGCAGCGGCGATCGAAGCCTCTACAGGTGAGCGCCCGACATCGGCCAGGCTGCTGTACCTCGGCCAGAGCATCATCGAAGCAGAGGTCACCGAGCAGTCGATCAGCCACGCCGTTGGATCGCTTGGCGAGACCTGGGTGGCGGTCAACACCGCTGTTGAAACGAATGAGTTCAAGGCTTCTCCGGGCCCTCTGTGCGGGTGGTGCCCCTACGCTGGAAACTGCCCAGAAGGTCTCTCAGAACTTGAGAATCGCCACATCGCGGGACGAATCCGCTCGTCGGCGCCGTCGCTTCGATTCCTCGAGAGCGTGAGCTGACCATCCTGGGCCAAAAGCCCCATAAAATTCCCCGCTACTGACCGCAGCAATTTTGGGTTGTATCATCACAACCATGTCGATGCGTAGTACCTCCGGTGCTCAAAGCCGCGCTCTTGAGCAACATGTTCCTCCAGTATTGAGCCAGCGATCCACACCTGCGGTTGACAACCTTTTTGCGACCCTCGTAGAGGCATCATTTGACCTTCTCGAAGAAGTTGGCTCGACCGATCTAGCGATCTACCTGCATGTTCCCCATAGCGATCAGCCGATCCTGTTTGCCCGCAATCCCCGTCTTGAGACGCTTCCAGCAACCGAGACGTTTCGTTTGATGCACACCACAACCATGCTGACGAACGGACGAAAGCCCGTCTCGGCGTTCCGTCACGGCGACCTGAACGGCCACTACGTCCGCACCACCGGCGAGATGTCCGATGGACTCTTCCTGTTCGGACCAATCCAGCAGCCACAGTCCGCTCGACGAATGGTTGCGATCTGTCGAGCGTTTGCACGGGTTCTTCATCAGTTCCATCTCGACGAGGTCGATGGATCGTTCAACCCGCCGATGCTTTCTATAGAACCGGTCGACGACGGTGGTCAGGAAGCAACGGTCACCGTTCAGACCCCGCAGGGCGACCGCCAAGCGACCATGACCGGCACTACTCCCGAAGAGGCTGTCGCCCGCGCGGTACTTGAGGCGGTTGCCACAGGTCACGAGTTGAACGAAGTCCGAACCTTAGTCGTCGGAACCAAGTCCGCTGTTCTGGTCGTGTCGCACGATTCGGACGGCGTGCTGCGCCTCGGTCTTGCAATCTCGGAGGGTGACATACTCCAGACCGTCGCCGTTGCGGCCGAGCGAACGGTCACAGAAGGTCCGGCGGGCCAGCCTGACGAGCCGGTCGGCTCCTCATCAAGCAGCAGCTAAGCCCCCGGAGCCGGGCTCAGAGCACGCACGAAGGCCTGACCAAGTAGCCAGCGTCCAGCTTCGGTCACCGCTCCAAGATCTGTGAGAACACAGGTGGTCTCCCACGCGAACAACATCTGTTCGAACGCCCACGCCACCGGAGGTGCTTCACGACGGCTGATCGTCGTCGTGATCTCAGGCGCCTTATTAATGAAGGTCACGAGTGCTGAACCGTCGATCGGAGGATGGTCTTGTGGGCTGCGCACGAGCCCGAGGACCGCACCAAGCCAGTCGACTGGTTCGAGGAGCGTGAGTGCATCGAAGGCATCGGCTGAGTGTGCTGAAAGATCGACCGGAGCAACGTAGGCACCGACCGCCGCGAGCAGCGTGTCGAGGTCTGGCGGGCTGTCATTGTCGAGTCCCGCGACTTCAAGAAGCGTGAGCGCATCGGGGTCACCCGCGTTCAGCAGTTCGCCAAACGCTGCAACGGCCGCACCAACAGAGTCGGGCGGCTCGGCTCCGAGTTGGGTGCGCAGTGCGGACTGGAGCACCTCTACGCACCACGTGTCGTCGTCTCGGTCTCGTGTGGGCATCGGCTTTGACTCGACGGTAGTCGTCGTCACCGGCTCGGCTCCCAACCGACGCACCAATAGCGGAGTGTTCGCTTCGGACGTGGCCGACAGTTCTGTGATTGGAAGCTCGAGCGCTGCTCGTATCAGCTCGAGACCGCTGGAGACCTCGACCTCTTGAGCCTGCAGTTCGTCGCTTGCGTCGACTTCTTCGCTGAGACCGGGCGGGCCGATGGTGATGCCGACGAGGTGACCCCGTTCAATAGAGACCGAGAGGTCGTGATCGTGTTCGCCATCGAGACCGTACTCGAGGATCAGCCCAACCTCGTCCGGCGCGTCAGGCTGAGAG
>CAZHUR010000501.1:0-2309 GCA_964535395.1 uncultured Acidimicrobiales bacterium | reverse complement strand
GGCTCTTCCAGTCGGTGGTGACACCGAGGCGGAAGCCGTAGGGGTTGATCTTTTGGCCCATGAGTTACTCTTCCTCTTCTTCTGAGGTCTTGGCTTTGGTGCCCGCTTCGGTGAAGCCTGCTGCTTCTGCTGATGCTGGATCGGCGAACCAAACCTCTGCGACTGTCTGGTCGTACCACCGGCCACCTGGCTGGTGATACTTGGCCGAGTTCGCGTTGCCCTTGATCGGGAATCCTTCTGGCATCGACTCGTCTTCGGGAGCCTTGTGGCTGCCTTCGCCGTACGGCGCATCTGCGCTGAGATCGGCTTCGAGCGGATGTGGAATTGCGTCCTGTACCGCTTCGTCTGCTGACTCTTCGGCGGGAGCGTCCTGTGGCGCTTCGTCGCCTTTCGACTTCGCAACTCGTGCTGCACGATCGGCCTTCGGAGTTGCCTTGGAGCCACGGCTTTCGGCGCGGTTGCGGCGAATTTCAAGCTTGTCGTCGTCCATGCGGGACACGATGAGCGTCATGTGGCAGGTGCGCTTACGGATGCGAGTTGCGCGGCCACGAGCACGCGGACGCCACCGCTTCATTGTTGGGCCCTCATCTGCGTAACACGCAGATATGAAGAGCTCTTCGGCGTCTTGGAGATCGTTGTGCTCAGCGTTTGCGACTGCAGAATCGAGAAGTTTGCTGATCGGCTCAGCAATTCCTCGCTCGCAGAGCGTGAGGTAGTCCGCTGCGTCTGCAATGTGCAGTCCGCGGATCTGGTCGAGCACTTCGCGTGCCTTGTAGGCAGAAACGCGCACGTGCTTTACCGACGCCCGGGTTCCTGGACGCTCGTTCGTCTTTGGACCGGTCATCGACGCGCTCCCCGTTCTTGGCCAGCGTGGAACTTGAAGGTTCGTGTAGGTGCGAACTCGCCAAGCTTGTGACCGACCATTGATTCGGTGACGTAGACAGGTACGTGCTTGCGACCGTCGTGGACTGCGAGGGTGTGCCCGAGCATGTCGGGGATAATCGTCGAACGACGGGACCAGGTCTTGATGACCTGCTTTTCGTTCTTGTCGTTGAGTGCATCGACCTTCTTGAGCAAGTGCTCGTCGACGAATGGGCCTTTTTTGAGGCTGCGTGCCATAGTTCGTTACCCCTTACCGGCGCGATCCGCGCTTGCGGCGACGGCGAATAATCATCTGATCGGACTTGGACTTGTCGGAACGGGTGCGCTTTTCTGGCTGACCCCAAGGAGAGACCGGGTGACGACCACCGGAGGTCTTACCTTCACCACCACCGTGGGGGTGATCGACCGGGTTCATTGCAACACCGCGGGTCTGCGGGCGAACGCCCTTCCAACGGTTACGACCGGCCTTACCGATCTTGATGAGTTCGTGTTCTGCGTTGCCGACAACCCCAACGGTTGCTCGGCCATCGATTGGAACACGACGCATTTCAGTGCTTGGCAGTCGAAGGATCGCGTATGGACCATCCTTTGCTACAAGCTGAACGCTCGATCCAGCTGAGCGGCTGATCTTACCGCCGCCACCAGGCTGCAGTTCGACGTTATGAACCGTGGTACCAACTGGGATGTAGCGAAGTGGAAGCGTATTGCCAGGCTTGATTTCTGAGCCCTGACCGTTCTGAAGAATTTCGCCTACGCCAACACCTTCAGGAGCAAGAACGTATGCCTTGTGTCCGTCGAAGTAGTGGAGCAGAAGGATGCGACAGCTGCGGTTCGGGTCGTACTCGACCGCTGCGACCTTTGCTGGAACGCCATCTTTGTTGCGACGGAAGTCGATCTTGCGGTACTGCTTTTTGTGGCCACCACCGCGATGACGGCTGGTCTTGCGACCGTAGTTGTTGCGACCACCAGTGCGTGACTTGCTGTCGAGAAGAGACTTCTCGGGCGTCGTCTTGGTGATTTCTGAGAAGTCTGACGACGTCTGGAAACGCCGTCCGGGACTTGTGGGCTTGCGCTTACGAAGAGCCATGGATCATCACACCTCGAACAGGTCGATTTCGTAGCCATCAACGAGCGTGACCATTGCTCGCTTGACATCTGAGCGCTTGCCGAACGTTCCATCGCGGCGGTTGCGCTTGCGCTTTCCCTTGCGGTTCAGCGTGTTTACCTTCAAGACCTCGACCTCAAAGATCGTCTCTACGGCCTTTTTGATTTCAGGCTTCGAAGCATCTGTTGCGACTTCAAAGGTGTAAACGTTGTCTTCGAGGAGCGCGTAGCTCTTTTCGGAAACAACAGGTGCAATCAGCACGTCACGAAGATCAGCAGCCATTGGTTACTCCTCCTCTTCTTCCGAACCGCTCGCATCGGCC
>CAZHUR010000500.1:0-2315 GCA_964535395.1 uncultured Acidimicrobiales bacterium | reverse complement strand
GCTATTGACTCACCTGGGGTTGGGGCCGAACCCATCTCTTCGGTGAACTCTCGCTCCGCGACCCGGATCAAGTCTTGTTCGCCGGGTTCAACAAGCCCCTTTGGGATCGTCCAGGTGTGCTCTACTTTGTGCGCGAAGTAGGGGCCACCCATGTGTGCGATCAAGAGCTCAACTTCAGCGGCGTCGCGGTCGGTGAACCTGTAGAGAAGTAGTCCGCTGCTGATGAGCTCCATGGTCCGATCGTACTGCTGCGACCAGCTAAGCCATGCTCAAAACCTGCGTCCGCCTTCGGGACCGAACCTGTTCGACTATTTGTCATCTCCGGGACCAGAGACCGGAACTTGTTGGGTCACACAGTGAATGTTGCCCCCGCCGAGCAGAAGCTCTCGAGCCTCCACCCCGACGACTTCACGGTCGGGAAAAAGGTTGCCCAAGATCTGGGCGACTTCATCGTCGTGGTCGGCATCGAGTAGTGGAAAGATCACTCGACCGTTGGTGATCAACAGGTTTGTGTAGGAGGCCGCAAGGCGAACACCTGCAGACCGATTCATCCCGCTCGACGACTCTACGCCAGCGGCTTCATCGGGGGTGATAAACAGCGGCCCCGGCATCGGCAGTTTGTGAATAGTGATACTGCGCCCCTGGGCGTCGGTCTGAGACTCGAGTGCCGCAAGCGCGCTGCGGCTGATCGCGTACATTGGGTCGTCGGGGTCGTTACACCAGGTGAGAATAACTTCGCCGGGACGAACGAAATGCAAGATGTTGTCAACATGGCCGTCGGTTTCGTCGTTGTAGAGCCCGTTCGGCAACCAGATGATCGCGGTGACGCCGAGGTACTCGCGAAGAAACTCAGAGATGTCCGCTTGATCGAGTTCGGGGTTACGTCCCGGATGCAGCAGACATTCCGCAGTGGTTATGCAGGTGCCCTCGCCGTCGACGTGGACTGATCCACCTTCGAGCACCAGGGGTGCTCGGTAACGGCTCTCGCCTCGAAGCGCCAGCAACGTGCTCGCCAGCGCATCATCTTGGTCCCAGTTGTCGTACAGCCCGTTGACGACCCCACCCCAGGCATTGAACGGCCAGTCGACGCCACGCAGCTCTCCATGTTCATTCACGACGTAGCTCGGGCCGATGTCGCGCATCCAACTGTCATCACTCGCAATCGCGACGACGTCGACAGCTTCGGGAAGCATCGCTCGCGCTTCGTCATAATGCTCGGGGGAGGCGCACATGATGACCGGCGTTGTCTCATCGATCGCAACGGCCAGTTCTGTAAACGCACGTTTGGCCGGGCCAGCGTTATCTCGCCAGTTGTCGGGCCGGTGAGGCCACGCCATCAGGATCGCTTGATGCGGCTCGTGCTCTCCGGGCATCCGGAAGCCATCACCGTTGGGCGTGCCCGTGTGGAGGTCGCTCACTTGTCTCTCAGTCCACGATCGGCCCGTAGAGCTGAGGCCTCCGGTCGCGGAACAAGCCCCAGCTATGTCGGTAGGTGGCGGTCGCGTCGAGGTCGAACGTGCTCACCAAGATCGTCTCGTCAGATCCTGCCTCGGCGACCATTGCTCCGGTGTGATCGGCGATAAACGACTTGCCGTAGAACGTTGTTGAGATGCCGCCGTCTTCCTCGACCCCGACCCGGTTGGAAGCGATGACAGGCACGATGTTCGCCGCAGCGTGCCCCTGCATGACCCGTTGCCAGTGGCCGCTCGAATCGAGCGTGGAGTCTTGGGGTTCGGAACCGATCGCCGTTGGATACAACATGGCCTCGGCACCAGCGAGAGCACAGCTCCGAGCAAGCTCGGGGAACCATTGGTCCCAGCAGATGCCCGCGCCGAGCACTCCATAGGCTGTGGTCCAGACCATAAAGCCGGTGTTGCCGGGAGTGAAGTAGAACTTCTCGCTGTAACCAGGCCCATCGGGAATGTGTGACTTGCGGTAGTTCTCCAAGATCGTGCCGTCGGCGTCGATCATGACGAGCGAGTTGTAGAACGTGTTCGTGTCACGTTCGAAATAGCTGACCGGCAGCACCACTTCGAGTTCGGACGCCAAGGCGGCGAAACGCTCGATGAGACGATTTCCGGCGAGGGGCTTGGCAAGGTCGAGGTGTTCGTACTGCTGCGTCTTGCAGAAATACGGTGTCTCAAAAAGCTCCGGCAACAAAATGACCTGGGCTCCCTCGGCGTGCGCGTCGCGCACTGCCTGTTCGGCCGTTTCGAGGTTGGCTTCGATGTCCCAACTCATGGCCAGTTGGGTGGCGGCAAAGGTGATGTTGCGGGTCATGGCCGCCTTCTTTGTCGATTACGTCCGATCAAACA
>CAZHUR010000499.1:0-2338 GCA_964535395.1 uncultured Acidimicrobiales bacterium | reverse complement strand
CCACCGTCGCCGTTCAAGCCGAGCGAGAAGCCCGCAGCGCCTTGACCGTCGTTTATCTCGGTGCCGGCATCGTAGATGTCTTGACCGGTGATGATGATCTCAATGTCGCCGGTTGGGTTACCGTCTTCATCGAAGACCTCGTAGGCAAATGGATCTTCGTTGCCGAAGAACGCGTCGTTTGAAGGAATGATCATCGAAGCGACTGATGCGTAGCGGTATGCCGCTGCGTTGCGAATGTCGATCGAGCCCTGGATTACTTCGCCAGGTGAGATGAACTGGACGTCGCCGTTGCCGATGGTTGTTTGCAGGCGGCCGCCGGCTGCGAACTCTGAGCCGAGGAGTTCGGTGTTGCCACCCTCAGCAAGTGATTCGAGACCTGGGGTTGCACGCTCGCCGTTGTTGAAGAGATCGAAATCTCCGCTGTGGAGGCCGACCCACGGCTCGGTGAAGAAGAAGCCGTCGTCGGGCTGCAGATTCTCGAATGTGAATTGAACAGCTTCCGGTTCCGCTGCCTCTGCGTCTTGTGCGAACCCGCTCGGGGCTGTCACAGCAAGTGTTGAACCGACCAGCACGAGTGCAAGTGCGGACCGTCCGAACTTCCCTCCTGGCCGGGGTTTATTGTTTGGCATACCACTCTCCGTTGTTAGATGAATGCCGACTCCACGCCGACGATGCCGAAGGTACACAACGCGCGTGGAATGTTAAAAACGCGGGTCATTAACATGAAAAGAACCGCTGTGAACAGCTGGTTAACGTGGTTCGGTTGGTTGATTTTGAAAGTGTCTTAGAGCATTTATCGATTTCGCCAAAATCGACTCAAGATCGTAATGAAAAGGGGGTGTCTGAGTCTCAAAGATCAGTCATTCTGCTCTGAGTGCAGATGCTTCGACACGAGCGCATGGCCACGAAGCGTGTTGTGTTCACGTATGTGAAAAATTCATGAGTGAGCGTTCAGCCGTGGTCGATTCGGCCCCGAAGGGCGGCGAGCGACATGGCTTGGCTGATCGCCCCGAGGATTCCGATGGCCAAAAGGGCCTTGCCTACCTCGGCGAAGTCCCACTCATCTTCGAGCAGTGAACGCATGCCTTCGAGCACATAGGTGATGGGGTTGAACCTAGCGATCGTTCGCATCCACGGGGTGAGGTTCTCGAGGGGCACCGTCGACGAGGTGAGGAACACGAACGGAAAGAACAAGATGAAGCTTGAGGCAACCGCTCCGGGGTTCGCAGTCTTCAGCGCGATCGCGTAGGGGAAGCCTGTGAAGGCCAGTCCCCACAGTGCGCCGATGAGGATGAAGACCACGAGGCCGAGCGGGCCGGTGCCGAACGACACGCCCAACAACAGTCCGAGGGTCACGACCGGGACACTGAGGAAGAGGACGAGTGAGAAATCTGCGACCATCAATCCAAGCAATAGGGGTAAGCGTTTGGCTGGGCTGAGTAGCAGACGGTCGAAGTAGCCCGACTGCAGGTCGGTGACAAGGCCTGGTGCACGACTAATGCCGGTGACCGCAAAGATGATCGCTGTAGGCAATTGGAAGTTGCGATAGCTGAAACCCTCGCTGACAGGGAACGCTTCGGTGAGATCTTCGAGTGCACCGATATTAACGATGAAGAAGAAGGCCGGGATAAACAGCGCAGGTATAAACGATTCCGGCTCTCGCGGGATGGATCGCAGGGCTCTGCCAGCGATGGTCGCTAAGTCGCCGAAGAACCCGGAAGGACGAGCCCGCACGTTCGAACGGATCGCTGCTGTTGGTGCCTGTTGTGGGGGCGTCGCGGTCATAAGTCCACTTCAATTCGGTCGCCGGTCAATTCCAAAAAGACGTCGTCGAGGGTGGGGGTTCGCAACGTCAGCTCGGCCACCTCGGCTCCGATCGAGTCGAGTTCGACGGCCACGGGAGACACCGAAGCTGCGCCGTTGCTCACCGAGACCAGAAGACTACGCGGCCCGCGATCGATTTTTTCTACAACGTCGAGTTTTTCGAGAGCGGCGATCGCCAGCTCGTCGTCGGTGAGGAGCCGTACTTGAATCACATCGGATCCAACCGTGCGCTTGAGCTCGTCGGGAGTTCCTTCGCCCACGATTTTGCCGGCGTTAATGATGCCCACTCGATCTGCGAGTTCGTCGGCTTCTTCGAGGTATTGGGTGGTGAGAAAGATCGTCGTGCCGAGTTCGCTGTTGAGCGCACGGACTTCTTCCCACACCCGCGCACGACTTTGCGGATCGAGGCCGGTGGTGGGCTCATCGAGAAATAGCATGTCGGGGTTGTGCATGAGTGAGGCAGCGAGATCGAGGCGGCGCTTCATACCGCCGGAGTATTCGCGGATCCAGCGGT
>CAZHUR010000498.1:0-2343 GCA_964535395.1 uncultured Acidimicrobiales bacterium | reverse complement strand
TTACTGGAGCGATGATGTCGGACACCGACTTGGTCGACTCAACCTCAGAAATTGCGTCACCGGCTGCAGAGCTCGCCCCTACATCAGGAACGTCGACGTACACCACGTCACCCAATTGATCCTGGGCAAAGTCGGTGATCCCGATCGTGGCTATGTTTCCGTCTACGCGAACCCACTCATGATCTTCTGAGTACTTGAGTTCTTCTGGGGTGTTCATTGTCAGGTCTCTTTCTTCCGGTGGGGCTGATTACTCGTAGCTGCTCAATGGAGGGCACGTGCATTGCAAGTTACGGTCACCATAGCCGTTGTCCACCCGTGCAACCGCAGGCCAGAACTTGGTTCCGTCCAACCACGGTGCTGGATAGGCGGCACTCTGGCGGCTGTAAGGGTGAGACCAGTCGTCGCTGGTCACCTCAGCAACCGTGTGCGGTGCATTGACGAGGGTGTTGTCTTCAGCATCTGCGTTACCTGCTTCGATCGCACGAATCTCGTCGCGGATCGAGATCATTGCGTCGCAGAACCGGTCGATCTCGGCCAGAGACTCACTTTCGGTCGGCTCGATCATGAGCGTGCCGGCAACCGGCCACGACATGGTCGGAGCATGGAAGCCGTAATCGATGAGTCGCTTCGCTATGTCTTCGGCACCAGCGATGTCTTTCAACGGGCGGATGTCGATGATGCACTCGTGAGCGACTCGGCCGTTCGCTCCCCGATACAGAACAGGGAAGTGAGGGTCGAGGCGAGCAGCGATGTAGTTGGCGTTGAGGATCGCCGTGCGGCTCGCATCTGCGAGGCCATCGGGCCCCATCATTGCAATGTAGGCATAGCTGATCGGCAAGATCGCCGCGCTGCCCCACGGAGCAGCACTGACCACGTAAGGATCATCACCACTCGGGCCATGTTCGGCGGGCAGGTGATCGACGAGGTGCGGGGCCACACAGATTGGACCGACACCGGGGCCGCCACCACCGTGTGGGATGCAGAACGTCTTGTGCAGGTTGAGATGGCACACGTCGGCGCCAAAGTCGCCCGGGCGGCTGAGTCCAACCTGAGCATTCATGTTGGCACCATCGAGGTAGACCTGACCGCCGTTGTCATGAATGACCTGGCACACGTGCTCGATCGATTCTTCGAACACACCGTGAGTCGATGGGTACGTGACCATGAGGGCACCGAGGTTGTCGGCGTGCTCGGTCGCCTTGGCTTCGAGGTCCGCAACATCGATGTTGCCTTCCTCATCGGTCGCCACCACAACGACCTGCATACCAGCCATCACCGCCGATGCCGGGTTAGTGCCGTGAGCCGAGTTCGGAATCAAACAGATGGTGCGGTGCTCGTCACCATTGGCTCGGTGGAAGGACCGGATGCTGAGCAGTCCAGCAAACTCGCCCTGTGAACCAGCGTTTGGCTGCAGCGAGGTTGCGGCAAAGCCGGTGATCTCGGCCAACCAGTCTTGGAGCCTTGTCGTAAGCTCGCTGTAACCGGCCTGTTGCTCGATGGGAGCGAATGGGTGGATGCGAGCAAAGCCTTCCCACGTCACCGGAATCATCTCGGTCGTTGCGTTGAGCTTCATCGTGCATGAGCCGAGCGGGATCATCGAGTGTGCAAGTGAGAGGTCCTTGTTGCGCAGGCTCGTGATGTAACGGAGCATCCCGGTTTCGGAGTGATACGTGTTGAAGTTGGGGTGCGTCATGTAGCTCGAGTCACGAACCAACTCGATAGGGATGGGGGCGCCACACGCTTCTGGCGGCTCACGATCGAACAGGGCGTTTGTGATGATCGATAGGTCTTCGTTGGTGATCGTCTCATCGAGCGAAATACCGACCGAGCCGTCTTCGAACTGACGAAGGTTGAAGCCCGCGTCGCGTCCACGAGCTACCAACTCGTCGAGCTTCGGGCCCTTGGTGATCACCACGGTGTCGAAAAACTGGGTTGAGTCGAGCGAGTACATCGCTTCTTGAGCCGCAAGAGCAAGCTTGGAGGTGCGAGTGTGCACGTCGCCTGCAATTCCGGCGATGCCGGCAGGGCCGTGGTACACGCCGTACATCGACGCCATCACGGCGAGCAGCACCTGGGCGGTGCAGATGTTCGAGGTGGCTGAATCCCGCCGGATGTGCTGCTCGCGAGTCTGCAGCGCCATGCGAAGTGCAGGATTGCCGTGACGGTCTTTCGACATCGAGATCAGTCGGCCAGGCAAATTGCGTGCGTGAGCCTCGGCAGTTGCGAGGAACGCAGCGTGCGGGCCGCCAGCGCCTAGTGGAACACCAAAGCGCTGGGAAGAACCGATCGCGATGTCGGCCCCCCACTCGCCAGGCGGAACTAAGGCTGCGCAAGCCAGCAGGT
>CAZHUR010000497.1:0-2360 GCA_964535395.1 uncultured Acidimicrobiales bacterium | reverse complement strand
GGTCGCGCAAGTATTTGATCGCCAGCTGCGATCAGAGTTTGAAACGTACCGGCGTGGACTATTTCGATATCTTCTATTCGCATCGCTTCGACCCCGACACTCCCCTCGAAGAAACAATGGGTGCTCTGGACTCGATCGTTCGCCAGGGCAAAGCGCTGTACGTGGGCATCTCTTCGTACTCGACGGAAAAGACGATCAAGGCAGTCGGGATTCTCAAAGAACTGGGCACGCCGTGTCTGATACATCAGCCGTCATATTCGATGCTCAACCGTTGGGTTGAGGAAGACCTGCTCGACACCCTGGGGTACCTGGGCATGGGGTGCATTGCGTTCTCGCCGCTGGCGCAGGGAATGTTGTCGTCGAAGTATCTCGACGGTGTGCCCGAGGGCAGCCGGGCGAGCAAGGGCACGTCACTGAGCCCGGACCTGATCACCGACGAAGCACTCGCCAACATTCGTGCACTCAACGAGATTGCGCGTGACCGGGGCCAGACCCTCGCTCAGATGGCGATTGCGTGGGTGCTACGCCACAACGTCGTGACCTCAGCGTTGATTGGCGCCAGCAAGCTTTCTCAGATCGAAGAGTCTATTGCCGCAGCAGACAACATCACGTTTACCACCGACGAGTTGGCTCGCATCGACCAGCATGCGACCGAGTCGGGCATCAACCTTTGGCGAAAGTCGAGCGAAGAATAAGGCGCTACGCGCCCGCCATGTCACATTCGACGGAGCTGTCTCGTCAAAGTGATATGAACGACACAAAGCGGAGCGAGTCTTTCGGCCATTCAGATGCGGCGGGGGCCGATGTAGTTGTAGTCGGTGGTGGCCTAGCTGGCCTAACCGCGGCGGCCACGGTCGCTGCTGCGGGTAAGCGGGTGGTAGTGCGCGAGAAGTTGGGGGTGCCGGGCGGTGACGCCCGGAGCACGAACAAGGACGGCTTCATCTTCAACCAGGGGCCCCACGCGCTGTACCGGGGCGGTGCAGCCGAGAAGATCTTGACCCAACTCGGCGTGAGAATCTCGGGAGGCATTCCTCCGGTGAAGGGCCGTATCGTCATGAACGGCTCCGCCCACGTGGCTCCGGCCGATCCGCTGACCTTGATGCAGACCAAGGCCATTCCTCTTGTAGCAAAGCTGCAAATCGCCAAGGTGCTCGCCCTACTTCCGCGCCAAAACCCCGGCGCACATCAAGGGACCACGGTTCGCCAATGGGTCGACAAGATGGTGAGCCACGACGCCGCTGCGAACCTGCTGCTCGGGCTGGTGCGCCTCTCCACCTATGTGAACCAGCCAGACTCGTTGAGCGCCGACGCCGCCATCAGCCAGCTTCAATCCGCCCTCGACCAAGGGGTGACCTATGTGGACGGCGGCTGGCAAACGCTGGTCGACCAGTTGGCCGCAACCCCCGGTGTCGAGATCAGAGCCGGTGAAGCCGTTACCCATTTACCGGATGCACGGGCGGTGATCATCGCAGCGGGTGGACCGGCCCTTGCGAGTTCGCTGCTGGACACCACCTTTCAGATCGGACCCGCAGCCCAGGTGAGCGTCGTCGACCTTGGATTGAAGCGCCGCCCTGACCACGACGTCGTGATCGGCGGCGACGTTCCCTTGTACTTCTCGAATCACTCGTCGGTCGCCAACCTGGCGCCGTCGGGCCATTTCCAGGCAGCAACGATGCAGTACCTAGCCGACGGAGACGAGCCCGACCATCAAGCGATCGATGCGTTCGCAGGCCACGCCGGGGTGCGCGACGATGACATCATGGTTTCGCGTCGACTGCATCTGATGACAGCGGCTTCGGCAACACCTGCCGCAGCGCTCGGCGGGCTTCCCGGCAGGCCGAATGCGACCGACACCGGCCACGACAACGTATTCATCGCCGGGGATTGGGTTGGCCCAGTCGGGCTCTTGGCCGACGCTGCTGTGTCGAGTGGTCAGGCGGCTGCCACCGCCGCACTCGCAAAGCTGGGCGTCAGATGAGTAACGCTGCCCTCGCACACTTCGAGGAGAACCGCAGCCGACTCGTAGCGATCGCCTATCGAATGGTCGGCGCACCCGACGATGCCGACGACGTGGTGCAAGACACGTGGCTGCGGTTCTCCAAAGCCGACCTTTCGAGCATCGACAATCCGGCGGCGTGGCTTACCACGGTCACGAGTCGACTGGCGATCGACAAGCTTCGCTCGGCGCAATATCGCCGCGAAACCTACGTGGGTCCATGGCTTGCCGACCCGATCGACACCCACCCAGTCGTCAACGCACCGTCACCCGAGCTCGGGCCCGATGACGAGGTGATCTTGGCCGAATCGTTGTCGCTCGGCTTCTTGGCGGTACTGGAGCGAGTGTCACCGCTCGAACGTGC
>CAZHUR010000496.1:0-2363 GCA_964535395.1 uncultured Acidimicrobiales bacterium | reverse complement strand
GGCTTGGAGGGCGTCGCAGTCGAGAATGATCTGTCGTTCGCCGAGCTTCTTCATGTCGACGACCGAGCGCAGTGAGCGACCAATGAGGCGCTGGATCTCTTGGGTACGACCCGACTGTTTGCCTCGTGCCGCTTCGCGGTTGGCCCGACCCGGGGTCGAACCGGGCAACATCGAATACTCGGCGGTGACCCAACCCTCGCCGGACCCCTTCATCCATCGAGGCACGCCCTCGTCGATCGAAGCCGTGCACAACATGCGAGTGCGGCCAAACGATGCCAGCACGGAGCCGGCTGCCATTTCGGTGTAGTCACGTTCGAAGACGAAGGGACGTAGTTCGTCATTTTGCCGGCCGTCAGGGCGCACAGTTATTCCTCTTGCTTAGGGGTCTCGAGACCGAACACCTAGCGGCGATCAGTTCTGAGTGGCAGCGTATTGCTGACCGACCTCGGCCAACACGATCTGGCCAGAGAAGTTCTTGGCCGCCTTCGCCACGTGGGCCGGTCGATCTTCGCGAGGTGCTTGGTGAGTCAACAACAGGCACTTCACCCCGGCCTGCTCGGCGAGCGCGCCGGCTTCGTCGGCAGCCAGATGTAGCGCGTCGGGATGATCGCTGCGGTTGAGGAAGGTCGATTCGACGATCGCCAGATCGATGGGACCGCGGCGCTCGACCATGGGCTGAAGCGAGAAGTTGGGACCGGTATCGCTGCTGAAAACGATGGACTCGCCGTTGGAGTCAACCCGGGTCGCCAGAGTGGGCACGTAGTGCTCGGTCTCGGCAAAGGTCCAAACCTGATCGCCGATGGTGATCTCGTCGTCGACTTCGACCACCCTCCAGTCAAAGACTTCGTCCATATCGGCACCCATGAGCCGGCGGGCCTCGTTGGCGGTATGTGCGTTGGAGTAGACCAGCAACTTGTCGCGTTTCTCGTACCAGAGCAGTGCGTTGCACACGATTGGCATCTCTAGCCAATGATCTGGATGCGAGTGCGTGATCACGACCGCATCGAGATCAGCCAGCTGACAATGCTCTTGCAGGTTTGCGAGTGTGCCAGGCCCTGCATCGAGCCAAACTTTTGAAGACTTGGACTGCATCAGGAACCCTGTACATGCGCCCCCCACAGCGGCGTAGCTTCCCGAGCAGCCAAGCACCGTGACCGCCATCATATTGAGAGCAGTGTGACACACTCGCTGGCGACCTGCCGAGTCCGTGTGTGTTGCAGCAGTCACAGCGCGTCAACGCGGCGAGCGGGGGTCTGCTGTGCTACGTAGGTCAGCTACCAGGCGTGGGGCTCGACGACTTCGAACTCCATACCGAGCAATTGCTGGCCGATCTGTTGGAAGCGAGCCGCATCGCCCGACGACACCCATCGCCTCGTCGCCGGTCCTGTTGACGGGTTGGAGGCGACTGCTCCGTCGAGGATGGCCCGTCGCAACGCGAACGCGGTTTCGTCAGCCGATGAGACCAAGGTGACATCGCGCCCCATTACCCGCGAGATCGTGCGAGCGAGGAACGGATAGTGCGTGCAGCCAAGCAGCAGGCTGTCGACCTTGGCGTCGATGACCGGTGCCAACATACGCTCGGCCAGAATCAGTGCCTGGTCGCTGTCGGTTTCACCGCGTTCGACGAACTCGACGAAACCCGGACACGCCGCACAGATCAGCTCGGTGGACGGATCGGTCGCAGCAAACGCCTGTTGATACGCCCCAGACGCGACAGTCGTAACCGTGCCAATGACCCCGACCCGTCCGTGGGTCGTCGCGTCGATCGCGGACCGCACACCTGACTCGATCACGCCGATGACGGGGACGGGACAGCTGGCTTGCAGTTCATCCAGCGCGGCGGCCGATGCGGTATTGCAGGCAATGACGATGGCCTTCACGTCGGCATCGTGGACGAGCCAGTTGGCGATTTGTAGGGCAAAGCCGCGTACTTCCTCGAGTGAACGGGGACCATAGGGATAGCGGGCGGTATCGCCGAAATAGACAATGTGTTCGGCTGGCAACAGGTCAATGACGGCTCGAGCAACGGTGAGACCACCAAAACCACTGTCGAAGATGCCTATGGGGCGGTCGTCCACGCCGTTCAGGCTAGTGCTCACCACCTTCCCTTCCCGGGACAGGCAGAAAACGTTGGAACGAGGCGGTTTTACCAGAGGGGTGAATTTGGTCTCTCTCGCCACGTTGAGCCCACATGCAACTCTGTCATCTACCGACGCTTTCGTATCGAGCGCAACACGTTCTAGAGTGTTGTCGCACCACGAGGGGGCCCTATGACCACCACAACCGCGCGCCTGGGCTTTGCGCTTGCGATCTTGCTCGCGTTTGGCTTTCTCGCCCTACAAGGATGGGGCTCAACCACCGAG
>CAZHUR010000495.1:0-2373 GCA_964535395.1 uncultured Acidimicrobiales bacterium | reverse complement strand
ACGCCGTCAGTGGTCTTTCCCTACGGTCCTCCACTGCTTCTGTTGCCGGGCTGCAGTGGACTGGCCCCGCGTGACATTTCTGCTCGCGATGACTCTCTACTACCTAACTAAAAGTTAGACGGCGAGAGCGAGATCGTCCTGATTGGCGTCTCTGTGTTTGCCCTGTTTAAGGAGTCTGAGCAACTCCGGTCGCACGATGAAACTTCCGACTTCAACGTCGAAACCGATCAGCCCCGTGTACGAGAGGAGTAGGTCCAGAAAGCTCTGGGCTACTCCCTTAGGTGTTCTCTCTTGTCAAGAAACTCCGGTTCTCGCGTACCGGATCCTTAACGGTAGCCGATATGGCGTGAATGCGAACCTCGCGGTTTGTCCCGTTCTGGCGCGCGGCGTGAAATAGACTCCGTGCCGTGACGGACCAACTCCGCCGTACCAGCGGACGGCCACATTCCGGACGACGGCCCCGGAACCACGAAGGCATACACCGCGATCGGCGCTATGAAGTCGAACATCGCGCAACGGACTACGTTGCCCAACATGGCATCGACGACGATCGCGGGCGAAACCTCGCTGGCAAGCAGTTCGTTGGGATCCTCGCCCTTGTCGTCGGACTTGGACTTGTCGGCTCACTCTTTCAAGAAGACGAAGCGTCCGAGGTGAGTTCGGCTGCACCTGTCGTGCCAGCGCTCGTCGAGGCTCCTAGGGAGCCTGCGCCGGTTGCTGAAGCCCCGGTGGCGCCAACGCCAACGCCAACGCCAACGACCAACACGACCACAACGACCGCAGTGCCTACCACGACCGCCGCGCCGACCACGGTGGCCGCCGCCCCGCAGATCCCGGTCGAAGATCGAGAGCTGAATCAGGTCGACGATGTGTTTGGAAACATCGCCCCGAAGTCGATCGTGGCCACCGGTGATGGGCTGTTCTTTGCCCAGAACATGATGTATCGCCATTCGATCACCGTGTACGACGAGCAAGGTGAACTACTTCGCACGATCGACGACGAGGTCGACTTGGCGGCGTTTGGAATCGAGGATGGTGTCGTGGCCCGGGGCGCTCCTGTCGAAGCAGCACCGACGAGCGACGGCTCGTACGTCTACGTCTCGAACTACGCCATGTACGGGCCGGGCTTTGGCCCAGAACCCGACGACGGCTGCAACAACACCGGCTGGGACAATAGTTTCCTCTACCGGGTACGCACCACCGATCTTGAGATCGACGAGGTCATAGAGGTCGGTGCGGTGCCGAAGTTCTTGGCTGTCACGCCCGACGATCGACTCGTCGTCGTAGCCAACTGGTGCAGTTTCGACGTGAGCATCGTCGATACAGCGTCAGGTCTGGAGGTCGGCAGAATCGACATTGGTCGCCACCCACGTGGCATCGCGATCTCGGCTGACTCGTCGACCGCCTATGTCACCGAGCAGGGTGGGTCTCGGATTGCGGTTATCCCGCTCGACGAGATCCAACAACCGACGAATCCACTTCTCGCCCAAGAGTTTGTGGGGTGGACCAATGACGTTGAGATCGAATGGATCGAAGACGTCGGCACCGGGCCTCGCAGCCTCGTGTTGAGCCCCGACGAGCGATTTCTCTTCGCCACCCTCAACCGCGACGGTGAAGTCGTCAAGATCGACCTCGAAACCGGCAACGTCGTGGCGGAGGTCCGCACCGGTGATGCACCACGATCGATGGCCATTTCCGAAGATGGCGAAGCCCTGTACGTGGTCAACTACGACTCGAACACGCTGTCGAAGGTCCTCACCGAGACGATGGAAGAAGTCCAGGAAGTGGTCACCGCGGACCTGCCGATCGGCATCACCGTCGACCCTGTCACCGACAACGTGTGGGTAAGCAACTATTCGGGCGTGCTCCAGATATACGAAGACGTAGCTGGGTGAGCTAGAACTAGAGCTATGGCAGCTCTTCTAGACAACGTAGACCCTGACGGACTTCTCGAGTACTCGGTCGTGTACACCGATCGCTCGTTGAATCACATGTCCAAGTCGTTCCAGCAGGTGATGAACGACATTTCGACCACGCTTCGCAGCGTCTACAACGCCACGGCCGTCGCAATCGTGCCCGGCGGCGGCACCTACGGGATGGAAGCGGTAGCTCGCCAGTTCGCCACCGACGCAAACGTGCTCGTCATTCGCAACGGCTGGTTCAGTTACCGGTGGACCCAAATCTTCGAAGCCGGAAACATCCCGGCCAGCGAGACCGTCCTCACCGCACGTCAACTCGCCGACGAAACCCAGGGCCAGTTCGCTCCGCCTCCGATCGATGAAGTCACCGCCGCGATCGCCGAACAGAAGCCCGACGTCGTCTTTGCGCCCCACGTCGAAACGTCCGCAGGGATGATTCTCCCCGACGACTACC
>CAZHUR010000494.1:0-2373 GCA_964535395.1 uncultured Acidimicrobiales bacterium | reverse complement strand
TTGGCCGAACTGGTTGAGAACGGTGGGGACCCGAAAAGTGTGGCGACCGCCAAGGGCTTCGAAGCCATGGACACCGGTGAGCTCGACGCCATGGTCGACGAGTTGATCGCCAACCATCCTGACGAATGGGCGCGCTACTGCGGTAACGACGAGGGTGACGCCAAGAAGATGGCGGGCTTCTTCACCGGCCAGATTATGAAGGCCACAAAGGGTCAGGCCGACGGCAAGGTCATCGCCGGTCTTCTGGCGTCTCGCAAAAACTAGAAAATCGATTAACGCCTGTTCCAGGCTTCGTCATAGTTTCGTAACAATGACTACGAGCCAGCTGGAAGTACAGGCGAAGATCGTGCGGGAAGGCGAAACTCGCCAGGTATGGCTGACCTCGCTTCCAGGTATGGAACCGGGTCGGCGGGTTCGAATTCAAGCGCCTCTTGGCCAGCAGTGGTGGCGCATCGACAGCCTCGGCACCATACGTCTGCGGGAAGCAACTTCTGCAGTCGAGCTTGCCGGGTAGCCCAGCCATTTTCGACTAACCTTTTCCGACCCCCAACAAGAGAGTTCAATGACTCCCCGCCAGAACCGTCACGTCCTCATTGCCATCGCTCTCTCCGTTAGCGTTGCGTTCTTCTTCGGGGGATCGACACTGAATGCTCAGTCCGGTGAGAGTGCGAGTTCGGAGTACATCGCCGCAGATGCTGACACAGCAATACCGGTTTATGACACCGCCTGGCAGATGTTTGGTCTTGCCAGCGCAGACGAAGCCGACCAATACTTCGCCACACTGCAGGAGTACGGCTTTACCGGAACGTGGGCTGGCCTCATTCATCACGCGCCAGCCACTTACGCCCATGGTTTCGATGGCGGTGGAACCGTGGCCGAGATCGATTCTTCAGGCAACGTCGTGTTCACGCCCGAGTACATCGAACATGTAAACCTGATTCTGGACGAGGCCCAGGAATACGGACGCAAGGTGGGCATCGTCGCCGCATGGCAGAACCTGTACCTGCCGGGCGGCACGATCCACAGCGGTGACTCTGAATCAGACGCCGTTCGAGGCACGATCGACGAGGACAACGCATATACATACGGCCAGCAGATCGTCGAAGCATTTGGCGATCACCCCGCTGTCAGCATGTGGGTGTTCGGCGGCGATGGGTCGTCGAACAACACCGAAGAAAACAAGGTGGTCTGGCGCAACATGGCAGCCGGGGTCCGAGACGCCGGGTCCACCCTCGACATCACCTATCACACGCCCACGAGCTTCTTCGATCAGCTCAACTACGCGGGCGAGCCGTGGCTCGATTTCATTTCGCCTGAAACCGGCCACACCCAATCGGCCGAAGAAACCGAACTCGAGCTGCTGGCCGCTGCCGAGGCGTACCAGCTGCCCGTATGGCAAGGCGAGGCTCGTTATTTCAACATCATCGGTAGCTGGATCCCCGACGAGTTCGTCAGCCCCGATATCGAGGAGATGAAAGCCGACGCAATCGCTGCCCGCAACGCCGGAGTCGTTGGCTACGTCTACGGTGATGCGGGTCGTTGGAATTGGTGTCGAGGTTGGGGCGACGCTACACCGTGCGAACCCGACCGAATCGCAGACTCGTTCGGCCCGGCTGAGGAAGCGGTGATAGACGTCTTCCGAGCCGAGGTCACCGAAGAGCAGGTCGAAATCGAAGAGCCGCTCGAGGAGATCCTCCCTGAAGTAGTTGCCGAGGACGGCGTAACCATCGAATATGACGTGGTGATCGACCTCGAAGAAGCAGCACCGGCACTCGGTCCGCTGGTCACCGAGTCCAATCTGACGGATTAGCCGACCGCTCGGGCGCAAAACGTAACGGTGCCTGGCACCGTAACGAAACGCGACCGCACTGAATGGCTAGCTAACAGCTTCTCCCAACACCAGCCAGCGTTCTGAACGGAATCGCCAGAACAAGGCGACCGCTCGTCCGGCCATCAGCACCCACAAGGTGGCCCACAGCCAGCCAAGACCGAGGTCGTTTGCTGGCACGGCGAGTGCGAGCGGGATGAAGATCACGGCGGCTCCCGCCATTGCCCACGCCAAGAACGTTTGATCCCCGGCGCCGATGAGGATGCCATCGAGGGCGAACACCGCTCCGTTGATTGGTTGAAGTAGCGCCAGGTGGATCATCGCGATCACGGCGAGCGATGCAACCGCTGGGTCGTTGGTGAACAGATCGGGCAGGGAAGTGGCGCCCGCTCCGAAGATCACCAGGGTCACCAGGCCAACGATGATCCCCCAACCCAACACTCTCCGACCGGCCTGAAGCGCCCCCTCTCGGTCGTTGGAGCCGAGGAATCTCCCGACGATCGCCTGGCCGGCAATGGCCACCGCATCGAGGATGAGCGCGGTGA
>CAZHUR010000493.1:0-2380 GCA_964535395.1 uncultured Acidimicrobiales bacterium | reverse complement strand
TCGCCTACGATCTCGTCATCGAGGATACGCGGGTAGGACGCTGCGAGGTCCCATGATCGGAAGAATGGCGTCCAGTCGATGTAGTCGCGGAGGGTTTCGAGGCTGATCCCTTCGATCGTCTTGACGCCGGTGAAGGTCGGCTCGACCGGAGCGGACTGGGTCCAGTCGATTGGCGCACGATTTGAGCGGGCGTCTTCCAACTCGACCAGGTTTGCTTTCTTTCCGTTCGCTCGGGCCTCTCGCACCTCATCGCATCGGGCTCGCACATCGGCCTTGTAGTCGTTACTGTTCTCGCCGAGCAGCTCGCTCACAACACCGACCGCTCGAGACGCGTCGGGCACATAGACCGTGCTCCCCGTGTACGTGGGCGCGATCTTGACAGAGGTATGCACCTCGCTCGTGGTGGCGCCGCCGATGAGAAGCGGGATGTCGAAGCCAGCCGATTCCATCTGGGTAGCGACCCGAACCATCTCGTCGAGGCTCGGTGTGATCAGGCCAGAAACTCCAATGATGTCGACCTTCTCATCCTTGGCGGTCTGAAGGATCTTCTCGGGCGGAACCATCACGCCGAGATCGACGACTTCGTAGTTGTTACAGCCCAGCACGACGCCGACGATGTTCTTTCCAATGTCGTGAACGTCGCCCTTGGCGGTGGCCATCAGCACCTTGCCAGCACTTCGAGCTTCGCCGCCCTCGTCGGCCATAAAGGGTTCGAGGTGGGCCACTGCCTTCTTCATCACGCGGGCGCTCTTGACCACCTGTGGCAGGAACATCTTTCCCGCACCAAAGAGGTCGCCCACAACGTTCATCCCGTCCATGAGCGGACCTTCGATGACGTGGAGCGTGCGTTGTGCTGCCTGTCGGGCTTCTTCGGCATCGTCGACCACGTATTCATCGAGACCGTGGACGAGGGCGTGAATCAGCCGTTCCTCGACGGTGCCTTCGCGCCAGGACAGATCGGTGGCCGCGGCCTTCGCTGAAGACTGGGCGTCGCTGGCAACCTCGATAAGTCGTTCGGTCGCGTCGTCTCGACGGTTGAACAACACGTCTTCGATCCGCTCACGAAGGTCGGCGGGAATGTCCTCGTAGACCGGCAAGCGGCCAGCGTTGACGATCGCCATCGTGAGGCCCGCCTGAACGGCGTGAAAGAGGAACACCGTGTGGATTGCTTCGCGCAGCGGGTTGTTACCTCGGAACGAGAACGAGAGGTTGCTTAGTCCGCCCGACACGTTGACCAGCGGCATGCGGGCTTTGATCTCGCGAGCGGCGTCGATGAAGTCAATGCCGTAGCGGGCGTGAGCTTCGATGCCCGTCGCAACCGCAAAGATGTTTGGGTCAAAGATGATGTCGGCTGGGTCGAAGTCGAGTTCGCTGATGAGCAGGTCGTAGGCGCGCTGGCACACGTCGACTTTCTGTTCGAACGTCTCGGCCTGGCCGCCTTCGTCGAATGCCATCACGACGACGGCTGCGCCGTAGCGCTGTGCTTCGCGAGCTTGTTCGAGAAACTGCTCCTCCCCTTCTTTGAGGGAGATCGAGTTGACGACGGATTTACCCTGGATGCACTTCAACCCGGCTTCGATGATGCTCCACTTCGAGGAGTCGATCATGATCGGAACCTTGGTGATGTCGGGTTCGGTTGCGATCAGGTTGAGGTAGCGCACCATTGCCTCCTCAGACTCGAGCATTCCTTCGTCCATATTGACGTCGACGATCTGGGCGCCGTTCTCGACCTGATCTCTTGCGATCGCGACCGCTTCGTCGAACTCGCCTTCGAGAATGAGCTTGGCGAACTTGGCCGATCCGGTCACATTGGTGCGCTCGCCCACATTGACCAGCAACGAACTCTCGTCGATCTTCATTGGCTCGAGGCCTGACAGGCGGGTCGCTGCTGGCAGCTCGGGAATTGGGCGCGGTGATGCTTGCGCAGCACGTTCAGCAATGGCGGCGATGTGGGCCGGGGTGGTGCCACAACAGCCGCCGATCAGATTGACGTTGTTGGCTTCCAGCATTTCGCCCACGACCGGCGCCATCTGAGCTGGCGTCTCGTCGTACTCGCCTAGTTCGTTCGGGAGGCCGGCGTTGGGGTGGCAGTGCACGAAGGTGTCGGCAACGAGTGCCAGTTCGCCAATGTGGCCCTTCAGGTCTTTGGCTCCGAGAGCGCAGTTGAGTCCCACAGACAGCGGCTTGGCGTGGCGCACCGAGTTCCAGAACGCTTCGGCGGTTTGTCCTGAGAGCGTGCGGCCGGACAGGTCGGTGATCGTGCCCGAGATCATCAGCGGAATATCGATGTCGTGTTGATCCTCATATGTCATGACCGCGTAGATCGCTGCCTTTGCGTTGAGCGTGTCGAAGATCGTCTCGATCATGATCACATCGGAAC
>CAZHUR010000492.1:0-2382 GCA_964535395.1 uncultured Acidimicrobiales bacterium | reverse complement strand
GTACTGGATGTGATCTTGAACCGGCGTCCAATCGGGGTTACACAAGTAGAACTCAAGCTCGGTCGCCACGACCGGGTTGAGACCGACAGCCCGCAAGCGTTCGACTTGGGCGGTAAGCACCGATCGCGGAGCAAGAGGGTGCGGGACTCCGTGCTCGTTCTTTGCATCGGCGAAGACGAGGGCGTAACCGGGGCGATGCGTGAAGATTCGGCCGGTCGAGTTGTCCGGTACCAAGTGCGCATCGAGATAGCCGGTGTCCATGTTGACGAACTCGTTGTCTGGAAGATCGTTTTGCATGTCGAACACGAACATGGCATCAGCGATGTTCGCTCCGCTCTTACTCGTAATCTCCAGAAATCGCTTTGCCGGAATGCGCTTACCGCGAAGATGTCCTTGCGTGTCGGGCGCCGCAAGTTCGACTGTGTGCACATCATTGGCAGCTACCGCTGCCGCGAACTCGTCGATCGATCCCGAGATTGCTCCAAGGTCGCCAGCCATCACTTTCCCTTCCAATATTGGTTCGATACGTCGAGTACAAGTCGACCACGAACATCTCCAGCTCGCAAACGATCGTGTGCTGCTTGTGCTTGGTCCAGAGGCAGAACCTCAACCGGCTGGACCACCGAGGGCTCGCGCCGAGCAAGGTCGAGAAGCTCGTCGAGTTGACCTCGACTACCCCACACGCTGTTCACAAACCGAGCCTCGTGCGGGACCATACCGAACCCGAACTGGATCGTGCCGCCCGCAAGGCCAACCAACGACACCGTTCCAAGTTTGTTGATGTGGCCCACAGCGGTTTGTAGCGTCGGTTCGGCACCGATGAAGTCGATGATCAGGTCGAATTTGTCTCCGTCGCCAAGTTCACTAACGCTCTGGTGAGCACCAATCTCAAGGGCCGTTTCTTGTTTGGCCCCGGACAAATCGAGCGCCGTTACGTGAGCGTCTGTGAGGAGCCGGAGATATCGAATTGCGTACTGGCCGAGGCCGCCGGCTCCCAGCACCAACGCCTTTGCCTCGGTCCCGCGTTCGCGGAGCCGATCGACGCCTTGCAAAACAGCCCGGTATGCCGTGAGCCCTCCGCACGCGAGCGGTGCTGAGTCGTGCGGGTCGAGTCCGTCGAGCGGCGCGAGATAGCGAGCGTCAGGAACGTACATCTGCTGTGCATAGCCACCGTCTGTGAACAATCCGGCTTCGGTCGAGTTCGAACAGATCATCTCGTTGTGCTCAGCACATTCGGCACAGTTCAGACATCCCCACGGTGCATAGAGCATGACCGGGCCGAGTTGGTCGTGGACGCCGGTGACTTCGTGGCCCAAGATGATCGGATCCCCGGTACCGAAGTCGCCGTCGACGACATGAATGTCGGAGTGGCACACGCCGCACGCTGTGACCTCGAGAATGAGGCCGGTCCCGGCGTCTGGAACGGGCTGATCCTCGACAAACCGCAACGGCGTGTTTGGAGCATCTAGCAGAACAGCGCGCACGTGAACCTCCCTAGTAACTCTTGGGCAAGTCGAGGCATTTCTGGCCTACGAAAGCGAGGATGAGATTGTTGTTAATCGGTGCCACTTGGTAGAGCCGGGTTTCGCGCAGTTTGCGTTCGATGTCGTACTCGGTGGCAAACCCGAAACCGCCATGGGTATCCATGGCTGCGTTGCCTGCCGCCCAAGATGCTTCGCTCGCAAGGAGCTTCGCCATGTTGGCCTCGACCCCATGAGGTTCGCCCATGTCGTAGAGGTCGGCAGCCTTCCACCGCATGAGGTCGGCGGCTTGTATCTGGATGTGCGCCTTAGCGAGCGGGAACTGCACACCCTGGTTCTGACCTATTGGACGGTCGAAGACGACTCGCTCCCGCGCATATTTCGATGCTCGCTCGATAAAGAAGCGTCCGTCGCCAATGCACTCCGACGCAATGAGTATGCGCTCGGCGTTCATGCCGCTGAGGATGTGGCGAAAGCCCTCGCCTTCAGTGCCGATTAACGAGTCGGCAGGGATCTCGACGTCATCGAAGAAGACCTCGGTCGTACTGTGGTTCATCATGGTCTCGATCGGGTTGATCGTGAGCCCATCGACTAGTGACCCCTCGTCGTTGCGCATTTCGATCAGAAACACCGACAAACCATCGAGACGGTTCTCAACTTCATCGATCGGCGTGGTGCGCGCAAGCAACACCATCAGGTCGGAGTATTCGGCTCGGCTCGTCCAAATCTTTTGGCCGTTCACTCGGTAGACGTCACCGTCGCGCACTGCACGGGTACGAATCGAGGTGGTGTTGGAACCAGCTTCTGGTTCGGTCACGCCAAAGGCTTGCAGGCGCTTCTCTCCGCTGGCGACCATTGGGAGATACTTCTGTTTCTGCGCTTCGCTGCCATGGCGCAGGAC
>CAZHUR010000491.1:0-2386 GCA_964535395.1 uncultured Acidimicrobiales bacterium | reverse complement strand
GACGGTGTCGCCGACGGGGTCAGCGTATGCAACACACTCGAACAAGGCGCAGTACTCACCGCTGGTGTGCTCGACAAACCAGTCCCCGACTTGCTCGGTGATACCGCCGACGCTGTTGCTACAAAGATGATGGATCTCGATCAAAGCCGCCGCCGCTTGGTCGGTCTCTTCAGCGGTGGCACGCTCGCCTATGAAGCGATGACGATTGCGGTCGATCACATCGGTCCGATCTATTCAAACACTCCCCTAGAAAAAGGGTGGGCGCTGCCCGCGCCCGACGGCGAACACGTTGTCCTAGACCTGGGCGAGGAGGAATACACCGTCGGCCGACCGCATCCAATGATCGACCCCGAGGCTCGTGTTGGTTGGATGCTCCAGCAGGTCGACGACCCGAGCGTGGGTGTGGTGTTGATCGACGTCGTGATCGGTGATGGGTCCCACCCAAACCCGGCAGGACTTCTCGCTCCCGCCGCCCGCCAGATCATCGAGTCTGGTGCAGCCGTAGTTGCCTACGTGCTCGGAACTCATTCTGATCCGCAACAGTTCGATGTTCAGCGAAAAGCGCTACGAGATGTCGGGTGCATTGTTCCCGAGACCGCAGCGCGCGCTGCTCTCGCGGCATCTGCGATCGTCAACCGGGACCCAGCTCTGGTCATGAGTGAGGCTGGCGAGTGAGTCCACGGGTTGCCCTGACCACCTATTCGGTCAAGCCGCGCGGCGGCGTCGTACACACCCTCGAATTGGCCGAAGCACTCCAACGACAGGGCTGCGATGTAACAGTGATCGCCATGGGCGACCCCGACGTTGGTTTCTTCCGGCCGGTCGACGTGCCGGTGATTATCGTTCCGGCCCCCGATTGGGGAGACACGCTCGATGAGCGGGTGTTCCGCTGGATTGACGCGCTGACCGCAGGTATCGACGCGGTCAAGGACCAGTTCGACATCGTCCACAGTCAGGACTGCATCTCGGCACGCGCCGCGGCACGCGTTCGCGACGCTGGCGCCAACTTTCGGGTCGTCCGCACTGTGCATCACGTCGACGACTTCACCACACAAGCTCTGATCGATTGTCAGATCGCCGCCATTAGAGAACCCGATGAGGTCCTCGTCGTCTCTGAGCTGTGGCGTCGCCAGCTGCTCGACGACTACGGGGTCGAAGCGACCGTCGTAACGAACGGGGTCAACACGTCGCGGTTCGCCGATGGCATCTCACCTGAACGGCGTGCCGAGTTGCGGGCCTCTCTCGGCGCCACAGATTCGTTCCTGTTCCTGGCGGTCGGCGGGATCGAACCGCGAAAGGGATCGGAGTTTCTGGTCGATGCACTCGGCCGGATAAAGGCCGATCTCGGCCCGACCGCGGTCAAGCTCGCGGTGATCGGCGGGCATTCGTTCCAGGACTATCGGGCCTACCGCGAACGCGTACTTGGTTCGCTCGGTGACCATGGACTCGCGCTCGACGACGACATCACACTGCTGGGGACGGTCTCGAACGACGAACTGCCCGAGTGGTTTCACGCCGCCGACGGCTTTGTGTTTCCGTCGGTCAAGGAAGGCTGGGGCCTAGTCGTGCTCGAGGCGATGAGCGCTCGACTCCCCGTCGTGACCTCGGACATCGCGGTGTTCCACGAATTTCTTGAACACGAGGAGAACGCGGTGATGACCACAACTTCAGACCCGGTGTCGCTGGCGGCGGGCATGGGCCGCCTCATCGAAGACCCCGAGTTCGCCTCACATCTGTCCGATGTCGGGCCCAAAGTCGCTGCCCAGTTCTCGTGGGAGAACACGGCCCAGCAGCACCTAGCCGTCTACGGCTGAACCGTCTCAGCAAAACGAAACAACCCGGGCCCAACGGGCCCGGGTTGTTCAAGCTTTTTGAACCGATGTTGTAAGGCGGGGCCTTACATCATTCCGCCCATGCCGCCCATGCCGCCCATGTCTGGCATTGCGCCAGCACCTTCAGGCTCTGGCTGGTCAACAACCAGTACCTCGGTGGTGAGCAAGAGCGCAGCGATTGATGCTGCATTCTGGATTGCTGCACGGGTCACCTTGGCTGGGTCGATGACGCCGGCCTTGATGAGGTCGACGATCTCGCCGGTTGCAGCGTTGAGGCCGTTTGAGCCCTTTGCTTCTTCGACCTTCTGGACCATGACTGCGCCGTTGAGGCCAGCGTTCTCTGCAATCAGCTGAGCTGGTGCGTCGAGGCTTGCCAGAACGATCTTTGCGCCAGTGCGCTCGTCGTCGGTGAGGCTCTTCTTGCGGGTAACAGTTTCTACTGCTGACTTGGCACGCACGAGTGCGGTACCGCCACCTGCAACAACACCCTCTTCGATGGCTGCTCGGGTTGCCGAGAGCGCATCTTCGATGCGGTGCTTCTTTTCCTTGAGCTC
>CAZHUR010000490.1:0-2390 GCA_964535395.1 uncultured Acidimicrobiales bacterium | reverse complement strand
CGATCCGCTGAGCCATTTGCTCTCGTGTCAGTCCCATCTCAGGCCTCCCTCACCGTGCGTTGCTCGATACGTTTTTCAAACTCGCCTTGGATCAGGCGATCGACGTAAATGCCGTGGGTGTGGATTTCGGCTGGGTCGAGTTCGCCCGGCTCGACGATCTCCTCGACCTCCATCACGGTGATCTTTCCTGCGGTTGCAGCTTCCGGGTTGAAGTTGCGTGCGGTGCCTCGGTAAACAGCGTTTCCGAAACGGTCGGCTTTCCACGCCTTCACCAGCGCAAAATCACCAACGATTGATTCTTCGAGAATGTAGGGCCGGCCGTTGAACTCTTTGACATCCTTGCCGTCGCCAACCGCAGTGCCGTATCCGGTTGCGGTGTAGAAGGCAGGAATGCCGGCCCCGCCGGCACGCATCTTCTCGGCGAGCGTCCCCTGCGGCGTCAGTTCGACTTCGAGGGAGCCATCGAGCAACTGGTCCATGAACATCTGGTTCTCACCCACATAGGAGGAGACCATCTTTGTGATCTGGCGGTCTTCGAGAAGAACACCGAGACCAAATCCGTCCACCCCACAGTTGTTCGAAACCGCCGTCAACCCGGTTGCTCCAGAGCGTCTCACCGCAGCGATCAGGTTTTCGGGAATGCCGCACAACCCGAAGCCACCCACGAGGATGGTCATGTTGTCGGTCAATCCTTCAATCGCCTCGTCATAGTCAGTTACCACCTTGTCGAATCCCGACACTTGGCACCCCCTGTCACTCGTTGCTCTCTATCTAAGTCGCGACGGGTCGATCTCGCCATTTAAAAGTGCTATGGACGTAGAATTCTTCTCGTTCCGGTCGTTGCAACCAAGGTGTGACCGTTGCTACATTCTGTCTAAGCGTTCCACATCGTGGACATGTTCCGCATTGTGGAACACAGTCCAATCGCCGGGTGAACATCCAACTGAAACCGAGGGCCACATGAGCTTTCCATCCGATCTCGACATTGCCCAAGCAGCTGAGCTTCGGCCACTCACCGAGATCGCCGACAACGCCGGCATCCCCTTAGAGAACCTCGAGCCCTACGGCGTCGGGGCAGCCAAGATTCAACTCGAAGCAATCCCCAAGATGGCCGATCGCACGGACGCGAAGTACGTCGTTGTCTCGGCAATCACGCCCACTCCCCTGGGCGAAGGCAAGACAACCACAACGGTCGGCCTCGGCCAGGCCTTCCAACACATTGGTAAGTCGGCAACCATCGCAATCCGTCAACCGTCCATGGGTCCGACCTTTGGCATCAAAGGCGGCGCAGCCGGCGGCGGCTACAGCCAGGTCATCCCAATGGAGCTGTTCAACCTCCACCTGACCGGCGACATGCACGCAGTGACCGCTGCACACAACCTGTGCTCGGCAATGCTCGATGCGCACATCTATCACGGCAACGAAACCGGAATCGACACCAACAACATCACGTGGCGACGCGTCCTCGATGTGAACGACCGCGCATTGCGCAACACGGTTATCGGCCTCGGTGGCCGCCTCGACGGTGTCCCGCGCGAAACCGGCTTCGACATTACGGCAGCTTCTGAGGTCATGGCCGCACTCGCGTTGGCTACCAGCCTTCAAGATCTCCGAGTTCGCATGGGCCGCGTCGTTCTTGGCTACACCAAGGACGGCACCCCGGTCACCGCTGAGGACATCGGTGCAGCCGGTTCGATGACCGTCATCTTGAAAGAAGCCATCAAGCCAAACCTGATGCAAACTCTCGAAGGCACCGCGGCGCTCGTCCACACTGGACCGTTCGGCAATATTGCAACGGGCAACAGTTCGATCGTCGCTGACCAGATCGGCATCAAGACCGCCGACTATCTGCTCACCGAGGCTGGCTTCGGTGCAGATATGGGAGCCGAGCGCTTCTTCAACATCAAGTGCCGCTACTCGGGAATGGCCCCCGATGCCGCCGTACTCGTCGCGACAGTCCGAGGGCTGAAGGCACACTGTGGAGCGCACAAGATCGTGGCGGGTAAAGAGCTTCCGGCTGCGCTTCTCGAAGCAAACCCAGACGAGGTTCACCAAGGCGGTGACAATCTGCGTAAGCAGCTCGAGAACATGCAGGTTCACGGTGTCACCCCAGTGGTTGCAATCAACGTGTTCCCGGGTGATCACGATGAAGACATCGCCGCGATCCACGAAATTGCCGATGAGTTCGGAGCGCGTGCAGCGGTCTCGACCCACTTTGCCGACGGCGGCCGAGGAGCTACCGATCTGGCGACCGCCATTGCCGAGGCGGCCGAGGAAGAATCGAAGTTCGAGGTCCTCTACCCGGACGACATGTCGCTGCGCGACAAGATCGAGACCGTCGCAAAAACGGTATACGGCGCCGACGGCATCGATGTCTCGCCAGCAGCAGC